>JAYTTH010000237.1:0-23439 GCA_043745515.1 Pseudobdellovibrionaceae bacterium
CATGGCCGCTTTTAGCACATTGCTCGGAATTGCTTCAAATGAAAAGCCGCTAACTATGTGTAACTTGGTCGAACCTTAGCCAACCGTATAGGCATATAATCTTGAATGCTACATCAGAGGCGACTGTGAGCATCGTATTGGCGGAGGTTCGTCTCCGAATCCATCTGCTGGTAATGAAATTCGACTCAACCCAGCCGCCGTCCCCACTGAAAAAGGATTTGGAATTGAAGCGATAAACTATTCAACTGCTGAGTGGTCGTTGGTTCAAGGACTGGGATGGGCGGGAGCCGCAATATCGCCCGCAAATAGCGAAGAAACTTTTTTTGGCCCACCGTCTATAGAATATTCATCCGACTATTTGGCTCGTAATATTGCTTCTAAAAAGTACGAAAGTCAGAAATACACCCTGGCCTCAGCATTTAAATTATTCGATAAATCAGGCTCTGGCTTAACTCGGTTCAATTTAAGTTTTGGCGCCATGGTAAAATACAATAAATATACAGCGCGGCTCACTCCCGGTGGCGGTCTGACGGGATCTCTTGGTCCACTTTTGTTTGGACTATCTTACTACTTAGATGAAACTCAACTCGATGCCCAGCTTGATCCTAGTTTGCGTCCACCGGCTATTAGGTACAGCGTTCAAACTTACAATGTAGGATTTTATTTAACTTCGCTGGTTTTAAATTATTCAAATTTACTAATGTCTCCAGAAAATAGCACTAGCCAATCGAGTGTGACAGTATTGATGGCCAGCCTTCTTACACAGAAGTTTATTTTCAACTTGGCCGCTCGAACGGAAGATAGCACCAGACCCTGGTACAATGCGGAAACACTTTCCCTTGTTACAAAGCAAATTAAAAAGGGATACTTCGGTGGAGTTCAATATCGATTTGCGAAAAGTTTTATGGCCGGAACATTTTACAATTATTATTTATTAAGCGAGTTTTCTTTGACCGGAACGCTATTTTTCTAAAAGTCTAAATTTTTCAAAAAATCTATCGTGGACAGCTGGTTCCCACTGTTCCAATCGAAACAACTTCAAAATTTTGTGCGGTTACGTTTCTTAAAAATGCAATGTCTGTGTCATTCCAGCGTGCATCGTAAACGCCGTTCAATTGCAAAGGAAGCGTTCCAGAATTATCGGTAAGAATCATTCCGTATCTTTTAAGTGCTGTCAAAATTACTTGGTTGGCAGTGGAATAAGTTGAAATATCAAAACTAGCTTTTAGGCGTAGTTTAGCACCCATCGGTAAAAGAGTCGGATCAGTTGGTGTTGAAGAATTAGAAGCGCAGTTATTAGCAGGGGCCACATAGGCAGTTCGGGTATTTATGGTGGCAAATTCCAATGCATGATTGATAGTTTTTAATGTGTAAACTTCCTCGTACCTTACCACACCGGCCAGGTCTGCCGTGCCTGCCGCGTTGGGGGACCCTGGTTTTAATCGAAGTTGTGAATTTGCGTTAAGATTAAATATTCCAGCCGAATTTACATGCCAGTTGGCACCTCCATTTAAGGGATACGATCCAAACGTTTCGTATAGAATACAATTGTCTTTATCGATAACCATCACATGTCGATCCCCAGTTGATGACGTTCCGCCTTGAATCGGCGCTGTTGCAGGGAAGGGGTAACTTTGAACATCACTTATATTTGTCCAAGTAAAAACCATGGGAACCAAAGCTTGTGTTCCAGAGACAACAGTATATTGAAAACCTATCGGTGTAGAATTGTAAGTCGTACCAAAATTTGGATGAATCTGTGCCGTGTTACCAATAGCGGCAATCATCGCGGTTGAACTAGCATCTACATTTGCGGTTGTAATATCCAGATTCCAAACATCGTCGTCTGAAAAAATTTTTGAGGTTCCTAAGTCAGCTCCGTCACCAAGGGCCATTCCTGAACATCTGCTGGTTGCCGTAACTGCGTCCGATTTTGGTTGATTTTTTTTGCAGGAAAAAGAAAACAGTAAAAGCAATAGGAAAACAATAGCACTTGTTATTTTAATATGCATATTTATATGTTTATCTTCGGTAAGTGTGTGGTCAAAGTAAATTTAGGTGAAAATATCATGCTTTCAAATGCAGGCCGTTTGTCGAGGCTGGAGTTTTTAAAATCATTTTGAATGGTCAATTAATGGTTTTAACTTAGAAATTTCTAAACCAAATTTTAGGATTTGTTCGCATTATTTTTTTTAAGAATAGCCTGGTCCGTATTAATAATTCCCGAGTTATTCCGATTAAATATCAAACTTTAAAACTTCGGGGTCGTAATGGGTGCACAGTGGATGTCAAAAAAAAGAGCGCGAGCTGTTCAGGAAAACTGTCCTGATGGAACCGCATTTTCACGAAGCGCCTATTTAAGAGATTATGGATTTCTAACCCATTCGACAATTTTCAGACGATTGTCCCATAAAACTCAAATCTATTCGATGAGTAAAAGCGATCACACACGCACACGCCTTACCCATTCCGTCGAGGTTTCTCAAGTCGGTGCACAGCTCGCTGGCTATTTTTCAAAAAAGCTGAGCGAAATGAATTTAATTAAAAGTGACGATGGATCATTTAGTGATGACCTTAAATTTTTAACGATGAGTGCGTGTTTGGCTCATGATTTTGGACACCCCCCATTTGGACAAAAAGGAACTTCGCTTTTGGAAGTCTATGCAAAAGAAGTAGATAGTGAATTTGACAACGACAAGCAAATGGCACATGTGCTTATATCGCCTGTTCTTTATGAAGATATCGACTTGAGTGCTCCACTAGTAGCATCTACGTTTAAAACTACAAAACTGAACGATATCGGTTATTCAGAAGATAGAAAACTAATTTCTCAGCTTCTTGAAGCTTTAAATTTAAAAGACTATCGCCACCCAGCCAGCCTGTTAGTTGAAGCTGCCGATGATATTGCCTCGATGGCCGCTGATTTAGAAGATTACCTTCGTTATTTTTCCAAAGAATCTCCAAAGGAATTGATCAAAAATTTCAACATAGGCGATTTGACAGCTTTGGATGAAAACTACATGCCTATTGGTCGGCTTGATCAAGTATTACTAGGACATTTAAAAGACGAAGGCGAAGAGCGCTATCAAATGGCGGTTGGAATGGTAGTTCGTTCGCTTCTTTTTTATACCTGCAAACATCTAGATCGATTTTTTCAACAACAAACTTTTAAAAACATTAACGATATTCCACGGGCACTTACCGAGTATGCAAATAAAAATGGATTCTCTGGTGAACAGAGTCCGCTTTATTTTAATAATCTCGATGGCGATGATCGCGGGGGCATGATTAAAAAATTCAAGAGTGATCTCTATGATCAGGTTTTGGACCAGTCGCAAATTGGCCATCAAGATATTTTGGCCAAAAAAGTGTTCGAAGAACTTTGGCCTTTGCTTAAGCCATTAACCACTCAGGGATTTGCCTCATCGGATGTCTTCAAAATTTTGTCTTCTACCCAAAAAGGTCTATTCATTGCAGCTTCCCATAACGAACAAGGTTACACTCTGAACCGAGCGTTACTAGATTACATTTCTGGAATGACCGATCGTTATGCAGTCGCTCTTTGGAAAAAACTAACGGATCCACTATCTTCGGCGGCCTAGTAAGTGTAGATTTAGCCAATGAAAACTAAATCAAAAAGAATAATAAAATTGCTTTCTGATCTAAGTCAAGATCCGAAAATTAAATCGGCTATCGAACAGCTAAAAAATAAATACAAACCTGAGGTCGATAATAAAATGGATAGCATTATGGCCTTAGCTTTTTTGGCATTAAAGGTAGGCGCTAAGTTTGTGAATAGGCGCCGTGCAAGAATCATTGAGGACACGCTTGAGGCATTGGGGATACTTGTTCAGGTTAGTTTTTTAATTAAATCGAATATTTTTGATAAGCCCGAAGTTCAATTATTTTTTAAAGACTTATGGAAAGGCGTTCAGTCGAATGGGCTGGCAGTATATGCAGGTAGTAAAGCCTTTGTAGATCAGCAGCTTTTTAAAAGAAAAATGAAAGCAGCCAAAGATATTGTGGTTATAAAAGAAGTTCCGACCGAGAACGAGAATCAAAACAAAGATTAAAAGGCTTACAACCCCGCGTAAAATCGAGAGCATTGGTTCATTTTTCTAACTCTAGGAACAAGTTGTTTTGTGATAGCGGGTTTTTCTAGGCGCTTTCGATCAATTAAAGCGTAAATTTCTTTGGGCGCCATAGGTATTCCATTTTTTTCCAAATAAGCTTTGTATTCAGGCAAAATAGCCAATTTCAATTTCATTACAATTATTGTAGAGGCCCCCAAGACTGATAAATTCTTAGGCTCAATTTCTGGGCTTATATGTATGTGCAAATGATTTAAAATTCTACGGATCCAAGGCTTTTCAACTAAATCTGTAATTATGGCAGCAGCTTTATCGTAGAATGGGCCGGGTACTAGATCTAAATTTTCAGTCCTTTGCCAATAAAGCAACTTGTCGGTTATTAGGTCATCTAATCGAGCCGAAGGAGTTAAATCTGGATTTCTAAATTCATAAACTAAATCAAATGTTGAATCCAAATCAATGTCCGAAGGGGCATAAGTCAATTTGCTTTTTTCGGGCATGCCTAAGCTTGATACATAGTCAGGATTATTGATTCTTAGTCGGCTCGGATGCTCTGGAAGGGTTTCCTTTTTTGTGACACTATTATACGACCAAGAAACAAATTTTGAACAATAATATTTGCAATTTTCTTCAAGGCCAAGTTCCAGATCATATTTCAATGGTTTGCCAGATTTAATCCCCTGTTCATACTTATCGTTTCCAAACTCACCGGCGAGTCTTGCCAGTTTTTCGTCTTTAGCCCGGTAAACAGCTGCCCGCGCTTGACCATTGAATTTTTCAAGCGTGAGCTCCGTTTTTACAAATCCTGTGTTCAGAGTTCCTTCAATAAGGAATCGTTTGCTATTTGAGGGATCCACCCAAATCATTGCCATATGCGAATACGTTTGTGGTGCTTCGCTTATACGTGCGATCAGCGCGCTTGCAAAAACTACGGCACGCATCAAAATAACATCACCAGTTTTAAGTGACGATAAATCATTTTTAAAAGATTCTTTTCTTTGCACAAAACTATCGTCTCCAGAAAAAGGATAAATCTTCTTCTTAGAGGACTTGCCCGTTGCCGTGCTCTTTAAATATTCGAATAAATAGTCCTCAAAATAACGAATTCCTGAAAGTAGAACTTTTACATTTGCTGAAAGTGCAAAGCGGTTAGGATAATTTGCCGGCAGCGTTTCTAAAGAAGCTCGAAGCGATTTTTTAATTTCAAACAATTGCCCAATAGCTAGATGGACTTTAGGTATATCTAAAGAGTTTTTAAAATCTAACGAATTCAAAGAGAAAAGTTGAGATTGAATTTGATCCAAAGTTTCATCAAGTTTTTGATGATTTCCGATTGTTTGATTCAATCTAGTTTCTATAGTCTGAATCGTATCCAGCAGGTCTGCATCGGCTGCCCACGCGCAAGTGATATGAAATACAAAAGAAAATAGAAGTAGAAGTTTAATTTTCTGAATCATTGGCGCTTATAGTACTGCCTCTTTACATAAATGATACTGTATGGAAGTTGTACAGAAACAATTCTCCGTTAAACTCAGCGACGTCCTTGATTATTTTACAATCTAATTGATTATTGCAAATATACGCGATTTGAATCGACAGGCTCTAGATCTCTGGGCCGAAGCTGGGAATTGGTGTCGTATAAATAGGTAAAGAATAAGTATTGATTCCCGATCTGTGTTGCGTTTAAAATTTTAAAAAACAAAGGATATCGTGTTTGAAGTCAATCAATCTGTCGTCTGAAGACCTACAGAAAAAAGCGGACCTATTTCTAAGCGAGCTTTTTCGTGATAGTACCGCCATGGGCTTAAAATTAGAACCCCATTGGGATATTGACCACCTTTGTTTTCGCGTGGATACCGCAGATGCCTACGAGCTCTACAAAGAAACTTTGGCAAATTTGGGGACCCTTTTGACCGAAAGCCATGTGAATGGTCGCCCGATTGCCACATTTGAACTTAACTACCCGATTCGCTTCCAGAATTGGCTCATTCGGATAATCGAGCTACCGGCACCCAAAAAGGGGAAAATTTGTAAAACTGGATTTGAGCATATTGAAGTCGTGGTGGACAAACCGCTTCTGACCTTAGCTGACGAGTATCCCAAATTTCAATGGGATAAATCAGGTCTCATCAAGCTTTTCAATTCAGAATTGGAACTAGTAGTAGGGGACAGTGCTATTAAGTTTCACAATATTTCTTTGAAGTCTGTTATCAATTTCGAGCTTAGACCAAAATTTGCAATGTTAGTAACAGAACTGAAACTTTTTGAAGTTTTCAAAGATAAAAATCCATTTATTGCAGGATCCATTCCCCTAGCTATTGATATTTCAGGTAGTGAAATCGATTTTTTAGTTTCTTACCCGAACTATTTTGATTTTAAATCAAAATGCACCGAATTGTTTGGCGCACACCCCGGATTTGAAATGTCACAAGGATATGCAAATGGCGCTGACTACAGTCTTTGCAGGTTTACCCACCATGAAATTCCGTTTCAAATTTTTAGTTCAGTAGGATCAATTTATTTACAGAATGGTTTTTTGCACTTTCAAATTGAAGAGAAACTTTTAAAATATGGGGCAATCAACTGGCAGTATGATATTATAAATCTTAAATCGTCAGGCTTAAAAACAGAACCTGCCTTTGCAAAAATTCTGAATCAAGACTCTACTGATCCCTATCTCTATTTATTGGAATTGCAAAAAAAATCGATTAAACAATTGAGAGAAACTATTCAAACGGCGACGTTGCTAAACTAGGCCACTGAATAGTTTTGAGAATAGTGCCGCCATTCTTTTAGTGCGTATTTAAATTCAACTTTAGATTTTTTGATATTAATTTTCAATTCGTCAATTTGAGACTGTAAATCGTTCCAACGGTCCTGTGATGAATTTTTCCACGCGAGTCTTGCTCCCTGGTATTCTTCTTTTAGTTTTTTTAATCGAATTTGAGTATCTAGTACTTTAAGTTTCAAAGTTTCAATTTTTTCCGACGACATCCCTTTTGCTTCTAGCCACTTGGCTTCTGCATTTAAACGTGCTTTCAAAATTTCTTGAGCTGGAATTGTTTTCAATTTTTTTGCTAAACCCAAAAGCTTCATCAACTGAATAGTCCATTTAGTTGGGTCCCAATGATACCACTGAATTCCATTCCTATAGTCCAACTGGAACTGGTGATGAAAGTTATGATAGCCTTCGCCATGGGTCAATACCGCAACAAAAAAACTATCGCGAGCTGAAATTTCTTTCGAATAGGTTTGTTCGCCTAAGGTATGGCAAAGCGAATTTACAAAAAATGTACTTTGCTGGGTAATAAATATTCTTAATGAACCCAAAATAATTAAGCCGCCCAATGGCGCGCCAAACGCCAATCCTAAAATAACTGGAAAAACAAATCCGGCGCCAATGCTCCAGAGCATGTAATGCTTTGTCTGATGCTGCAAAAGTCTGTCTTTTTCCAAATCCGGGGCTTTAATTTCTAAATCTACCGAGTCTTTGAAAAACAACCAACCAATGTGGGCATACCAAAAGCCTCGTTTAATAGAATAGGGATCATTTTCCGTATCAATGTGTCCGTGGTGTCGCCTATGATCTGAAGCCCATTTTAAGGCAGGTCCCTGGAAAGCCGACGATCCAAATAAAAGAAGAACAAATTTAACAAAGGAATTAGTCTCGTAACTTCGATGAGCAAATAATCGGTGATAGCCGGCGGTGATGCTTAGATTTGTAAGAGCCGCAAAAACTAAAAAAGAAATCCACATAGCTAGTGAGATATCAAAAAAATAGAGATAAATTCCAAACAAGGTAAAACCAATAATTGGATTCAACGTTAAAAATAGAGCAACTGGCCAGTCAATTTTCTTTTTCATATTTTGTAATTGTCTCATTTAATTGTTACGTCATCAATAATTTAAGCCATTCTAGCTTACTTTCTGGGACGGCCTCTAAAGGCATAAATAAACCGCTCTTTAATCCAGTATCGGTGGCCATAGTATTTTGCCACAGTAGTGATTTAATACCAACCAAATCTTTCAATAGGGTAAACGCTTTTAAATTATTATTTTTCATAACTTTGATCACTTCTGATACTGTAACGTGAGGTATTGAATCATCCCAACAGTCATAATCTGTAACCCAGCAACAGGGCAAATAGGCCAGTCCAGCTTCGCGAGCCAAAGCAAACTCTGGGAAGTGAGTCATGCCTATAATATTAGCTCCGCTGCTTATATAGGACTTTGATTCGGCTTGGGTGGAAAAGTAAGGGCCCTCTATACAAATATAGGTGCCAGAAAAATGAGATTCAAAATTAAAGTTCGCTTTTGACTTTGAAAGAAGCTTTTTAAGCTGCTCTTCCATAATTTTGCAAATAGGTTTAGCCAATGATACGTGGCCCACAATTCCTTCGCCCAGAAACGTGTGCCTTCGAATTCCCTTGGTGCGATCAATATATTGGTCAGGAATTACCAAATCCCCAGGTTTGAATTCTTTTTTTAAACTTCCTACCGCAGAAAACGAAACAATCGCTTTGGCACCATTTTTTTTCAAAGCAAAAATATTTGCACGATAGTTTACCTCGCTTGGAAGGTGCTCGTGGTTTTTGCCATGTCGTGAGATAAACAAACAGTCCTGACCAGATATGCGGACTTTTTTAAAGCCCGAGGCGCAGACTCCGAAAGGAGTTTCATGATCCAGCTCATTTACAATTTCGAACTCTTCAAAGTTTTCAAAACCAGAACCGCCAATTATTCCGAGCATAAGTCCTCCAGCGTTTGATGAGTTACAATTTTATGATCTAATATCCAGGCCGTGACGAATTTATTCGGTGTCACGTCAAACGATGGATTGTACACCTCTGAATTTTCGGGGGCCCAGGAAATATCTTCATTGGACGTGTGAAAACCAGTAACTTCGTGTGGAGCCCGCTCTTCAATTGGTATTTCATCACCATGCCGACAACTCTTATCTACAGTTGTTCTGGGTCCCACGACGTAAAAAGGAATTTGATGCAAAAAACTCAGTGCCGCTATAGAATAAGTACCAATTTTATTGGCAAAATCACCATTGGTCGCAATGCGATCACAGCCCACAAAAACTTTTTTTACCTTACCTTGCTTCATTACGAAACCAGCCATGGAATCTGTGATTATAGTATAAGGAATATTTTCCTTGGATAGTTCCCAAGCGGTCAGTCTTGCCCCCTGGAGGAGTGGCCGAGTTTCATCTACATAAACATGAATTTTTTTACCTGAGTTATGTGCGAACTTGATAACCCCAAGCGCCGTACCCGCCCCCGCTGTCGCAAGCGAACCCGTGTTACAATGAGTCAGCAAGGAATCGCCGTCGTTTATCAAATCAGCACCTAGCTTAGACATAGAATCGCACAAGGCCTGATCTTCATCAAAAATTGCGAACGCCTCATTTACCAACAACTCTTCTGAGTTGGCCCGCTTTAATAGTAGGTCAATATTATTCATTAAATTGACGGCTGTAGGCCTTGCCTGGCGCAGCGCTTGGGCTTCCAATATCAACTCTGCCAATGGCACTCCGTGTGCCGCGCGGAATGCCAAAAACAAACAAGCGCTTACGCCAATGAGCGGCGCTCCTCTGACACGTAACATTTTGATGGCTTCTATCATCTGATCCAAATTTTCAATTTTTAGCCATTTCTCAGATTTGGGAAGCAAAGTTTGATCAAGTAGCAAGAAATTTTTGGTAGATACCTTTAAAGCAAGCGTCTCTACGTCCCGAAAGATCATAGATTGATGTTCCCCATTTTCGTGCGCATTTCAAAGAGTGACTTTAATTCGTCTTCAGGAATTTCATCCAAATTTAGTTTCAAATTTTTTAGTTCAACGGCGAGCTTCAAAATATATGCAATGTGCTCAACGCGCTCGATTCCCCGATAGGCTTCATCTAGTGTTTCACCCCATGAAACGGCCCCATGCTTTTGCATAATTAATACTTTATGATCGGGTAAAAAAGGAAACAAACTTTCACCCATAAAATCGCTGCCAGGACGCGCATAGGGAACAATAGGAATTTTACCAGTGGCCAAAATGACTTCGGGCAAACTTTTATAGGGCAATTCAGTCATTTCCCCAAAAGCCAAGGACCAAGCGATTGCATGTGGAGGATGGGCATGAACAACAGCCATTGCGGTGGGACACCGATTATAAATAGCTAAATGCAACTTTCTTTCACTTGAGGGCTGTCCTGAAAGAATCGTGTTTTGGGTCGTAATATGTGCAAGTTCGTTGTTGTCCATAAATGCTTTGGTTTGGCCAGTTGGCGTGATCCAAATGGTGCCGTCAGCCGCCTTGACGCTGACGTTGCCATCGGCAGCGGCCAGTAAGTTTCGCTGGTGAAGCCGCATGCAAACTTCGATAATTTTCTGTTTGTAGTTTTCCATTCAGATCTTTACCTATCCTTTCTATTTAGAAAGTCAATTTTTTTAGGTTTATTGGCTTGGCAAAGCCGCGCACATTAGTTTTAAAAATTAAGTTATCCACATGTTGAAATCTGACTAAGTCAATGTCGCTAAAAATTGTGAATATCTCAGTGGAAAGATGGTTTCATTTTTAAAAAAACAGAGCTACAAAACTATTAGGGGCTGTTTTGGCCAGGTTTATTATCATCAGTAACGCTGTAGTCGATCTTCCCTGAATTCAAATCAGATAGGACTTTGTTGTCATCTGCTTGAAAAGATTTCTTAGCACCGTCACCAAGATTTGGTCGATTTAATGTAAACGTCTTACTAATCCGAGCATTTCGAGGGGACTCTAAATCTACACCAGATGAAACGCGCACGTATTTTTCCGTTAACTCAATTCTTTCAACACCAAGTCCAGTAACATCTCCAAGGGTGTTCGCCAAAAATCTTTGAACTAAACTGAATGTTTCAAAATAGACGTCCACAAATGGGATGTAACGAAAAATCTGGATAAAAAACATTTTAATTTCGCCAATACCCAATAGAGTCGCCGGAACCGCTTTTATTTTTAATTGGGGATCATAAAAGAGATCGCCTACAAAATTGCTCAATTTAGGTGGGTCTATATGATATCCCCGTAAAAAATATATAGTCATATGTGAATCATCTTTATTACTGCTGTAATGGGCACATAGGTACAAAACGACGCGGTCTTTAGTGACGTCAAAACCCAAAATAGGAATTGGTATGATGGAAAAAAAATCATCGTTTTCCGGTCTAAAGAAACCTTCAAACGTTCCGTAATATTGCATGGCACCGTTTTTAGAAGAGAACTGAAAATCAGATTGAAGAGGAATAGTTTTTGGCAACGCTTCTTTACGAGCGGCCAAGATTTTTGTAACACCAGTCGCGTATTTATTCAAATCTTTTGGCTGTAAGGAGCAACCCGTTTCAAAGGCCTGGCCTTGCAATACAATTACAGTCATTGCCAAAATAAAAAAAATTAATATTTTCATGGTTTCACCAATGAAATTGGGAGCCTGCCAGTTGTTGCTATCGTTCCATCAGCACAATAGTCCCGTTGAGTAATCAAATTGAAATCTGTAAAAATGGAAACGGAAACAGTCTCTGATTGCCGATCTAACAAGGTGGCGCTAATTTTATATGTTTTTTTACGATTCTGATAAAAAGGCATTTTAGCATTTAAAGTTAATTTACTAACATCGATAGAATCCAAAACCGTGATGAAAAAGTATTCCGAAACTTTGCGTCCTTTAGGGACAGTTATAACCAGGTCACCAATAAAATTGCCGAGGTCCCCTTCAGTTGAACGGGTAGCCTTGCAGTCATCAGAGTCCACAGAAGAACTCGCACCTGGAACTAGCCCGACCCGTTTTCGTTGACCACCTTTATCACGAGACAAATATAAAAATTCCGAGACAAAATTAAACCAACCTGTATGGGTGTTTCTCCATTCCATTTTGGCTGGTGGCAAATATTGACCCTGACTATTTAAAACCCAAATCCATATAGTACTTGGCCGGTGAGTTTTAAAGGTGTAATCGACAGACTCAAGTAAACAAGCGCTGATGGCCCTGTGGTTTACTGGATTAGGGCCATTTTCAAGGCGACAAGCATACACGTTAACACCCAATTTTTCTAAACTTGCCCCTAGGTCAAAAAAGTGGCTAGCAATTCTGTAGAACAAATCTGGATCCTGAAACGTTTCAGGCAAAGCGCTCGGGTCGGCCTTTGAAAATTGGGTTAGTAGTAGAGCGGCAACAAGCCAACTCAATATTCTCATCTAAACGTATCCTATTGTTTGGAAACAAAATTAAAGTCATATTCAAAGGGAACAGGGCGTGACGAGTCGTACGTGCCGCCAAAGCTGCAGTCATCAACTTTTTTCAAATTAGTAACAGTTGCATTGGTTGGAGAAAATGTGTCTTTAAAAACAGTGCAGGTTCCTTTAAAGCCGATTTTGCCATCAGCAATAGTGTCATCGAATTGACCCTTAAACTCTTCGATTCGAATATCAAGCATTCCAAAGCTTGGGCTTTTAAGTGAAACTCCTAAAAATTTAGTATGTTCTTGAGTATCGCAGTAATCATTTCCAAATGTGTAATTCTGGCAAAAACGCACGCTAAATGTTCCGCCTCTATTTATATTAATTTTAGCAATGACCTGCATTCCTTTAGTTGTAAAGCGAACAGAGGGCACTACTTTGGCAATTTGAGGATTGGTTGTTTTATCGTCTACAAATTTAATTAGAATTTCATCGTTAAAGGCCGCTAAAAATACGCAATCCAAATATTTAATTGAAAGTACTGATTTATCTACGCCATCCACTTTTTTACCTTTGGTACTAATCTTGAAATTACAATCCACCTTGGCCGCTACAATTTGATTCAAGATTGTCACCAAGGCGCTGTTTATTGCGGGCTTTTCTGCCTCATCTTTGGACTTTAGCTTATCTGCATTCTTAAGAGTAGTAGGCTTAGCCAAATTCAAACTATCCGGAGACGCAGAGCCAGATAGCGCTGTAAATAGGATTAAGGCGGGCGCCAAAAATACTCTCAATAAGCTTTTCATAAATCCTCACACGTTAAAATATTCAAGCCTATCTTACACTATAAATTAAAAAAGTGAGATTTAATTTTGGAACAAAATTAAATCTACTCTGCGAAACAAGACATAAATTGTTCATTGTCAAATCCTTATACAATAACAAATAGAGGCCTGAGGTAACAAAATTGGACCAATTGTATAGTGTTTGTTCAAAAGATTTGCCGGGACTAAATCCTTTGGTTTTAAGCAGGATTTAGAATTGCATCCAATCGGCAAGTTACAAATAAGGGCCTTGTTGTTTTATCGTTAGTATGACATGATTTTGCTAAATGCGATCCCCACTTTTAGTCTCTTTTTTATTTATTATGGCCCTATCTACAGCAGTTATTCTTGCTGTTCCGAACTTTAAAAAAAAAGTAAAAGATTATTTTATTAATGAACATCGAACTATCCTTGGAAAGGTAGTAGGCAAGATTTCAGAAAGTTCAGAAACCTATGTAATTTTGAAAATTCAACAGAAAGAAAATATTTTTGTTGAAATATATAAAGAAGCTCCTGGGACCGAAGCTTTAGATTTCTTGCAAAAAATCGATTTAGGCCAAAAAAAAGAAGGTCATTTTACCTTTAAAGGTGAAGCTTCGAATTTAGTTTTGGCAAACATTGATGAAGATGAAAAGCTAGAAATTTTAGTACCTGTTTTTGATGCCGATATGACCGCGCGGCTCTATACACTAAAATACAACGAATCAATTATGCAATTTGAAATTTTTAATTCTAATTAGGCTTTAGCTCTAAATTTATAATTTTAATTACTTTGTCTATAACATCGGTTGAAATAGGTTCATCTAATTGAAACCAAGACTGTAGTGCAGGACCAGATGGTGATTTCAAAACTCCAATTTTCCTACTGACCTCGACTTTGATAAAGAAGATCAAGTTTTGATATTTCAAAATTCAATTTCGGCTCAGTCGGATTTATAATTAAGGTATGATAGAATTTTCGCACCTTTATAAGTCCTATGACCAAAAAAACCATGCTCTGAAAGACATTACTTTGAAAATTGATTCTAGTGATTTTGTTTTTTTAACCGGGCCCTCAGGCGCAGGGAAATCAACGTTGTTTAAAATGATTACTGCCTATGACTTACCCACATCGGGAAAAATCACGGTCGGTAGCTTTGATTTAAACGCGATCAAAGATAAAGACCTTGCAAACTATAGACGGAAGCTGGGAATTGTTTTCCAAGATTTTAAACTTCTGCCTGATAGAACAGTATTTGAAAACATATGCTTGCCCCTACTGATTCAAAAGCACCACGAGAGTTTTATAAAAAAGCGAGCCCAAGACGTGCTAGATTTGGTGGGCCTGGCCCACAAAGCCGATCAATACCCAGAGTATCTTTCCGGCGGTGAACAACAACGAACTGCCATTGCACGAGCCATCATTCATCAGCCTGGAGTTCTTATCGCGGATGAGCCCACGGGAAATTTGGACCCTGAAATGAGTAGCAAGATTATTGATGTTTTCGAAAAAGTTTGCGCGCAAGGAACGACAGTTGTAATCGCAACCCATGATCACGAATTAGTTAAAAGAAAAAATAAAAAAGTAATAGAGCTGCGAGATGGATCAGTATTCAAAACGAGTTTATGAAAGAATATAATCAAAAATCAATACAACGAGTAACAGCGACTTCGATTATTGGCGCGACATTTTCGGTTATACTAGGCTTTTTTTTGTTGTCTAAGAATGTCAGCCATATCTTGTCCGTCTGGGGTGAATCGAATAAGCTAATTGTATATTTAGAAAGCGACAGCGATGAGTCCGCTCAGAAGACAATTCAGTCTCGACTAGAAAAGGAAAAACTTGTTGATAAAGTCACTTTTTTTTCCAAAGAAAAAGCTATCGAAGATTTTAACGCGCAAATTTCAGGTTATATGAACGGCCTACAAAGCGACAAAGCTTTGTTGCAAGTAATTCCTCCGTATTTTGAAGTCTATCTGGTGTCTGAGGGCACTCTAGGTCAATTAAACGAACGGGCAAAAACTTTGTCAGCCGAAATCCAATCTTGGATCGGGGTTGAAGATGTTTCCTATGGCTCACTTTGGACGGAAAAATATTCGCGACTGAGTCAATCTGTGAACGCGTTCTTTATATTTTTAGGTTTAATCCTGTTTGTACTTTCATTCTTTGTTGTTTCAAGCTCGATCAAGTCTCATCTGTTTCAACGAGGAAAAGAAATTGAAATTCTAGAAATGATCGGTGCGACCAGATTCTATATTCAAAAACCAATTTTTTTTGAAAGTTTAGCAATCGTCGCTGTTGCGTTTTTGATGGGTCTGGCCGTCAATTCAGCTTTGTATTACTATTTTAATTCGTTTTTTGAAAATCAACTTAAGCTTTTGAATTTGAACCAAGTGTTTAGGTTTTTTAGTATTTTGGAAATACTTGTACTTTTTTCTATTTCGATTGGGGTGGGGCTAGTGGTCACCCGTTGGACTTTTAGTCGGCTTTACCGCTACAGGCGCGCATGAAAAAGATCATTGTTTCAATTCTGTTGATGATTCCGCCAGGGTGGGCGGCGGGCAGCGAGACTCAAAAGCAAGTAGCTTTAAATCAAAATAAGCTTTTGAATATAGAATTTAAGCAAGACGCACTTCTAAAAGAGCTGATTAAGATAAATAAAAAACTAAAATCTCAAACTATAAAGATAGGCCTGATTCAAAAAGAAATTGAAATAATAAATGCTGAAATTCAAAGGCAGACTCATGGAATAAAAGAGGCTTCAAGATTCCTTGTTGAATCAAAGAAGCGTCTAACAACTAAAATTAAAGCTATATCAAAAATTAAGTCAGGAAACTTGTTACAGGTTGCTCTAGTTCACAACAGTTTATCAGATATTGAAAAAAGTGTTAAACTACTGGGTATTGTTGCAAGCTACGATGTGCAATTTATAAATGACTATTATGAAAAAAAGTTAGCGCTAGGTCGCGAAATTCAAGCCTTGGCTTCTCGAAAAGCAGCGCTAAAAATAAAAGAACTACATGTGGCTGAACAGAAGGATCTATTGCAAAAGGACTCAAGCGCCCGAATAGCCTGGTTGGAACAAGTAAAACAATCGCGTTTTTTTACAGAAAGCGAAATTTCAAGAATCAAGAAAAACAACAAAAACAGCCAATCGCTTGAAGACCTGGGCGTCTTTGATATATTTTCAAAAGATACGATAGTGAAAAATAGAGGAGTTTTAAAAGCTCCGATTTTTGGAAAGCTTTTACAAGACTATGGAATAAAATCTTCGGACGAATCCGTAATTATGAATCACTCGGGAGTGTTTGTCGCCGCTGCCTCCAGCCAAAACGTCAAATCCCTATTTAATGCTGAAGTCATTTATGAAGGTATGCTTGATGGACTGGGTCAGGTCATCGTTTTAGACCACGGTGACAATTACTATTCAGTGTATGGTAACCTTAAAGAAATCAGTGTTAAGACGAAGCAAATAGTGAAAACTGGGCAAATCATAGCCCAATCTGACTACAGTCCCCTCTTTGAAGGCAATGGACTCTATTTTGAAATTCGGCATTATTCGCAGTCGTTAAACCCTAGTGATTGGATAAGGAGTTTTCATGAAAGCAACTAAAACGGTATGGCTACGAAATGCAATGGTCGTATTGCTGGCTTCGGGTGTATTTGTGTATTCAACCGCACAGGAGCGCTATACAGAGCTGCAAAACTTTAGTAAAGTTTTAAATCTGATTCAGCAATATTATGTCGAAGAAGTTGATACTAAAAAACTAATTCAAGGCGCAATTAAAGGAATGCTAAAAGAGCTAGATCCTCACACAAGCTTCATGCAAGCCGAAGTTTTTAAAGAATTTGAAACTGAAACAAGTGGTGAATTTGGCGGGCTTGGAATCGAAATGTCGATACAGAATAGCATTTTGACAATTATTTCACCAATTGAAGACACACCAGCCTGGATCGCAGGTGTAAAACCTGGCGATAAAGTCATAGCCATCGATGGTAAGTCCACAAAGGGATTAAGTCTTATTGACGCCTCCCAGTTGATTCGAGGTAAAAATGGCACCAAGGTAGTTTTGAAAGTAGTTCGTGAAAGTGCGCCGAATCCAATTGATATTCCTATCATTCGCGGCCAAGTAAAAATCAAATCTGTAAAGTATACCGATTTCGATGATGGATACGCGTATGTTCGAGTAACCAGTTTTATAGAAAACACGAGCAAAGACTTAGAAAAAGCTTTGGACAAGCACATTGATAAACATAAAAAAATCGAAGGTCTTATTATTGATTTGCGACGGAATCCTGGCGGCCTTCTTGATCAGGCAATTAAAATGAGCGACCTTTTCATTCCCGAAGGAACAATTGTCAGCACGATTGGTCGAAATAAAAAAGAAAAAGAGGTTTCTGTCGCAACCAAAAAGGCTAAATATAAAGACTTTCCGCTGATTGTATTGGTTAACGAATATTCAGCCAGCGCCAGTGAAATCGTTTCGGGGGCTTTGCAAGATAACAAACGCGCATTGATTGTGGGAGAGCGAACCTTTGGAAAAGGATCCGTTCAATCAATTGTAAAGCTACCCGATGGCAGCGGATTAAAGTTAACTGTGGCGCGATATTACACACCAAAAGGAATTTCGATTCAAGCAGAAGGCATTAAACCAGATATTGAAATTGAAGACATCGATGCAGAAACATTTGCAAAGGCGATAGTAAAACAAAAGGGGTCCAGAGAAAAAGATATAGCTGGTCATTTGCGGGGTGATCGAGAAGAACAGGACGACGGAGTCGGCGGTGATGATGATAAAAAACAAGATGCAAAATCCGCTATTTCATGGTGGAATGATGTCGCTTCAACAAAAAATGAATCGACTACGCCAAAACTCAAAATGCTTAAAAATGACTTTCAAGTGTATCAAGCATTCAATTACTTGAAAACATGGAAGACTTTGAAAGTATTAAATAGATAACTAGAAACTGTAATTATATCCCTTAAAGAGTCTCTATAGAACATTAGGGTGCTTTCATTTGCGCCCAAAGAAGGTTTAATGAAATTTAGAATACTTGGGGTCATCATTGCTGGCTTTGTGGCTCATGGTGAGGCAAAATCCGTAAAAGGACAACCAGCTAAAAAGGATGAAAAGACTGTGAAAAGTACGTTAGAAACAGAAAAACCTAAAAAAGATGGTGAAGTTTGTGAGTTGCCAAAAACAGATGCCGAATTGAGAAAACTATTGTCTCCGGAACAATACAGAGTGATGAAAGAAAACGGCACCGAACGTCCGTTTGAAAATAAATATTGGAAAAACCATCATCCCGGCATCTATGTTGACCTGATTTCAAATGAAGCGTTGTTTAGTTCTAAAGATAAGTTTGATTCAGGAACTGGATGGCCAAGTTTTTCGAAACCAATCAAAGAGCAACGAGTGAAAGAAATTTCAGACGGTTCTCACGGAATGGTTCGGGTAGAAGTTCGCTCCCAAAAAACCGATTCTCATTTGGGCCATGTATTTAATGACGGACCCAGTACTGGGGGTCTCCGTTATTGTATAAACTCGGCTTCCTTAAAATTTATCCCCTTAGAAAAAATGGACGAGCTAGGGTATTCAAAATATTTGGACCTCTTTGATAAAAAAGACTGGGAAAAAGCAAATAAAGAAGCTTATAAGTAAGAGGATTGAAAACGACCAAAAGACTTATAAGACTATTTGAATTGTCCGAAGGTGATGAGCTTTGGGATATTGGTTGCGACCATTCTTTGCTAGCCAAAATGAACTTGAAAGAGAGAAAATTTTCAAAAGTCTATTGTGTCGATAAATCAAAAGCGTCACTTGAAAAACTATACTCAGGTAAATCGGGCCGATTAAGAATAAATCCAGAAAATATAGTTCTAATGAACCTTGACGGATGTGAACTAGATTGGTCAAAAGTGAAGGGTTCTGTCGTGATTGCTGGAGTTGGAGCCCACACAGTATTAAAAATCGTCACCTCTTGTCCACCAACAGAACGTCATCGTCTGATTTGGGTCTTAAATCCTTTTAACAGCTTAGAAAAGTTCCAAAAAGAAATAGTCCAACTTTTACCCAATGCCGACATGAAGGTTGTTGAAGTTTTAGATTCAAGTCGTATTCGTTATATCTTCAAAATGGTGAATGAGTAAATTTTGCTAAACTCCGTCTATTATTTAATCATTGTTAAAACTAAAATTTGAAAATAATACTAGTTAGGCCGGTTTCCAGAGGGAAAAATAGGAAACGCTAGCTGCTGGGGTTGAAGATTGGCAAGAAGTCGACTAGGTTCGGCCATATGAAAACAAATTTAAAAATTCAAATAGTTATGGTGTTAATTCTGTTCTTTGGTTTGACTGGCTTTTCAGTTTCTGAAGACAAAATCAGCAAAATTTATTTTTCTGAAGTTGTTGCAACATTAACTCAGAATGCCCAAAGCCGTTTTTTTACAGGTAAGAATGGCAGAAAAATTCACTATTACCATTACTCAGTAGCAAACCCAAGAGGCGTGATAGTCATTTCTCCGGGTAAAGGTGAGCCAGCGATTAAATATGCCGAAATAGTGTATGATCTAAAAAACACAGGTTACGACATGTTCGTAATTGATCATCGCGGACAAGGCCTTTCGGACCGTGTGATTGAAGACACAACAAAATCTCATGTCGAAGATTTTGGATTTTACATCGATGATTTAGAAAATTTGATCACTAATTTTGTAAAGCCTCAAAATTATCTAAAGTCTGCGTTGATTGCTCATTCTATGGGTGGACCGATAGTAGTTGGCTTTCTTGAAAGAAATCCAAAATTATTTAACAAAGTAGTTTTGGTCGCTCCGATGATGAAAATCGATACAAAGCCTTACCCCGAATTGATCGCATTAAATTATGCTCGAGCGCTTGATGTTTTGGGGAAATCAAATGAATATGCGCCAACTCAAAAGCCATACGACCCTAGTGAAAAGTTCGAAGCTAACACAGAAACACAATCGCGAATTCGTTTTGAATTGAACAAGGAACTAGAGAAAAAAAATCCAGAAATAATTCTTGGCGGCACTACGGTTCATTGGGTGAGAACAAATTTGGAATGGACAGGCCGCCTTAGACGTAAAAAAAATGTGCTGCAGGTCCCAACGCTAATTATTCAGGCAAGTAAAGATGAATGGGTAAAGCCGGAAGGCCAAACAGCTACCTGTGATGCCAGCCCAAAAATGTGCCAAATTCAGGTCATAGAAGGCGCTAAGCATGAAATATTTAATGAAACTGACATTTATCGCGACCTCGGACTTCAAATGATCCGAGAGTTCTTAGGGCTTTAAATCCTTTCCAGCCCAAAGCGACAATTTTGGGCCATCTGTTCAAATGTCTACAGTGGAATTTGTATTTTTCCTGACATAAAACAATAGGTGCGTGAGGCATAGATGAAAAATCAGATTCGAAGTTTACAGTCCGTATTATTTTTACTTTTAGTTATCCTAGGCGTCAATGCCTTTACTCGTCCGTCTCAGGAAAGGTCGTTTGACTATGACCTAACTGAAGGGAAAATTCAGGCAGCTGAACACATTGCTTCTGATCTTATCAGCGCCAGTTATCAGCACGCACAGCAAGATTATGCAAAAATGAATATTGATTTTGATGTTTTAGCAAACCAAGCTGAAAGTAATAATGATGCGCTTCCACAATTATCAATGCTGTCGCAAACTATTTATGTTTATGATCAAGAAATAAAGTCTGTAAAATTTGAAACTCTTAATAGTATTCAAAAGAGAGCATTGATAGAACGACTCGGCGCTATAAAAAAAGAATTCTACAAAGCACTTTCCATAATCAATTCTGAATCTCGTCACTATTAGCCTTTGCTAGCGCGCCTCCTGTAGACGTCTGGTCTTGGATACTTACGTCCTGAATCTCGACTTTGAGTTGGGATAAAACCTAACTAAAGATCTAGGAAATTTCTTTCAGCGACTCAAGAATAGGAAAATTTTTCTCTTTATTTATCAAATCTAAACTGAAGTCGCGTTAATCCCAGGCCAAAATCACCCGTATAAAGGTGCACAACAATTGAAACCTTAACGGAGGGTTGAAAAAATGGGAATGAGAGTCTCGACAAACATCGCATCTATAAACGCACAGAGAAGTTTGGCTACTAGCCAAAGATCGATTCAGAAATCAATGCAACAATTGTCATCAGGCAGTCGAATAAATATCGCTGCGGACGATGCCGCCGGGTTAGCAATTTCTGAAGGCTTAAAGGCATCCGCACGATCGGCTGAGCAAGCTAAACGAAATGCGAATGACGGTGTTTCATTGATTCAAACTGCAGAAGGTGGATTAAACGAAATATCAAATATCGTTGTACGATTAAGGGAACTTGGAATCCAAGCCGCCTCAGACACAGTTGGTGACACTGAACGAGGATTTTTAAATAAAGAAGTAGTTCAATTAAAAAGTGAAATGGAACGAATTGCCAATGTAACCACTTGGGGACGAACAAAGCTCTTAGATGGATCTACGCCAACATTTGATTTTCAAGTAGGAATTTATCAAGACCATGAAAACAGCGTGATTTCCTTCAATGCTTCAGAAAATCAAGCCACTCTAGGCGCGCTAGATTTAACTGATGTAGATTTCTCTAGTAAAGAAGGCGCTCAGGGCGGCCTAGACAAGTTGGACAATGCACTTACGAATGTGAACGGAATGCGATCCAATTTAGGAGCTTTGCAAAACAGATTATATTCAACTGTAGATAATTTAGCGGTTCAAAGCGAAAATATTCAGGCAGCAAACAGCCGTATTCGCGACACAGATGTGGCGCAAGCTTCGTCAGAAATGGTCAGAAATAATATTTTACTTCAAGCCAGCACTGCGACGTTGTCGCAAGCCAACCAAACAAATCAATTAGCCTTGAAACTTATTGGTTAACCCATAGCCGATAAGAAAATGATCTGAACTCCGTTGCCTGGCGTGGGATTGTCCCTCGCTGGGTTTTTTTTTCAAAAGTCGCCTGCATAAAATGGGCGAACTCATCGTTCTCGTCGGGCGGACTTCCTCCGACGTAGCTTGCGCTACACCTGCGGTCGCCTTCCTCCTGCGGCCTCGATTTCGACCATTTTATCCAGGCTTGATTTATTTAAGAATCTAGTTTTCTTCGTTTTTTAGATCTTTGGCGGAGACTTCTTTAATTTTTACTGTCTCCAATATTTTTTTGATTACGTTTTCCTCGGTGATTTGGTAGGTCAGCCGACTTAGGGTGTCTTCTTTAGAATAGAATTCTCGGATTCTGGTTTCTTCGATTCCCGTTTGGCTAGCGAATTCAGCAAATTTTCTATCTAGGTCGTCACGTTTGCAAATAAGGTCGTACTTTTGTCCAATAGCATCTATTAAAAAGCTTGATTGAATCATTTCACTGGCCGTGTTTGCAAAATCTTGGTCCCATTTGGCAATGTATTCAGTTAAGGTGGCTTCGTCCATTTGTTGTTGGGCCATTCGTTTTTTGAAATCTTCAATTAACATGTTTTTTTGGTCTTTCATTAAAGACGCAGGAACATCAACAGGATTTTCTTTTACTAGAGCCTTTAGCAGTCGATTTTTAAAAGCGTCGTCAATTCGTTTAACTTCAGTTCCTTCCAGATCAGCGCGAACTATTTTTTTGAATTCTTCTACGGATGCTACACCAGAACCTGTGGTTTTGATAAAATCATCTGTCAATTCAGGAAGGACTTTGGCCTTTAACTCATTTAATTTTACTTTGAAAGTGACAGACTTTCCTTCAAGTTCTTTTGCATGATACGGTGACGGGAATTTCAAGTTTAAAGTTTTTTCGTCTTCGATGTGCATCCCCACGATGCCTTCTTCAAAACCCTCGATAAACTGTTTTGAACCAAGTTCTAACTGTTGATTTGTCCCGGCTCCATTTTCCAGAGGTGCGCCTTCCACTGTGCCGTTAAAATCGATTATTGAAAAGTCACCCATTTTAGCGGCGCGCGCCTCAGTAACCGTTTCGAAGGTCGCTCTTGAATTTAGAATATTATTGATCACGTAATCGATTTTCTTTTCAGAAAAATCTAACTTTTCTTTTTCAACAGTAAGACCTTCGTACCTATTGAGTTTAATTTCAGGTCGTATTTCAAAAACCGCAGAAAATTTGAACTCTTTGTCTTCAGCTAAATCATCAAATTCAAATTCAGGGTAAGAAACCGGATTTAGTTTGTGCTCTAACAGGGCTTTTGCATAATGTTTTTGGATAAGATCCTGAATGACATCTTGTTTGACTCGAGTTTGATAAAGACTTTTAATAGTAGTCATAGGAGCTTTGCCTTTTCTAAAACCCTTTATGGT
>JAYTTH010000238.1:0-6158 GCA_043745515.1 Pseudobdellovibrionaceae bacterium
CATGGAGGTCATAATGGGTATTCTTTCTTCTCTCTATACCGGTGTATCCGGTTTAACCGCACAAGGTGAAGCGTTAGGAGTTATCGGGGATAACATCGCCAACGCGAACACTATCGGTTTTAAAGCTTCACGTGCAGAGTTTCAGGATATTATCTCTAAGAACCTAAAAGGTATCTTGGGTGGTAATCAGATTGGTCGCGGGGTAAAGATCGGCGCTGTTAATCCTATATTAGCACAAGGTAATGTGGATGCGACAGAGAAAGCGACAGATCTGGCGATTTCGGGCGATGGTTACTATAAAGTAAAAGGCAGCGACGGCGAGTCGTTCACACGGGATGGATCCTTCCACTTTGACCGTGAAGGTTATTTAGTAACAAACGACAATCAAAAAGTTCAAGGCTTCATGACTGACGAAAAAGGTAATATTTTAAACAAACTAAACGATATTAAATTTCCTCGAGCCCTGATTCCAGCAAAAGGTTCTTCACAACTAAAATTGGATTTGAATTTAGATTCTCGAGTTGACACAAATAAGAAATTTAACGCTGAAGATCCCTATTCAACGTCACATTATTCAACGGGCATTGAAATGTACGATTCTCAGGGTAATAAACATTTAGTTCAATTTTTCTTTAATAAAGTCGCAGACAGAAAATGGGAATACAATGGTCTCTGTGATGGCAAAGAGGTGACCGGTGGTGAAGAAGGAAAGATGGCAGGAGTTGTTAAAGGGACTCTTGAATTTAATGTCGATGGAAAATTGGACAAACAAGAAGTTACGGATTCTAGTTTCAACTTTAAAGGCGGCGCTTTCCAAAATCAAAAAGTTAAAATTAGCTTTGGTGATGATATTTCCAGCGGCGGAAAAGGTTTAGATGGAACCAAACAGTACGGAAAAGGTTCTGATTTGATTTCATGGAATCAAGATGGCGCAGCGGCAGGTACGATCACAGGAATGTCATTCAATGATGAGGGTGTATTGACAGCCGTTTATTCTAACGGTCAAGCCGCCGATCTAGCGCAGATTGCATTGGCAAAATTTGAAAACTCGGAAGCTTTATTCAAGGTTGGTAATAACCGGTTGAAAGAATCTAGAGATTCTGGCGGCCCCTCAATGGGCGGCCCAGGTTCAGCAGGACGTGGCAAGATCTACGCGAAATCTTTAGAGAGATCAACTGTGGATTTAGCAACTGAGTTTGTGAACATGATTCAAAATCAGCGAGGTTTCCAGGCCAATGCGAAAACGATCACTACAACAGATGAGCTTTTAAACGAGATCATCCAGTTGAAGCGATAATCAGGTAGTTAGATAAAGTTAGTAAATCCATGTTAATTTGTTAATACCCTGGCCCCGTGTGAAGAGAAGACACACGGGGCCTTTTTTATTTTTATCCGTCTTTTCATTTGCCGTCGAATTATTCCTTAGCTACCTTTACGTCTTCAACGAGGGAATTATGCGACTTATTCAATTATTTTTACTTTTGTTTTCTACAAGTGTTTGGTCTCAACAGACACAAATTCTTCCGATGCCATGGCTTCATTCTCAGATCAGAGGTCAGCAAGAATCGGCGCAATCAGCGTTTCAGCGTTACCAATTGCGTTTAGCACAATTAGGAATGCCCATTCCTTTGGATACAGCGCTGAACGAAGCAAGATCTTTGGATCTTTTAAACTTTGAAAAAGTCCCTGCCTACCAAAGTGGTCCCAAGGCCGTAGAGGCGTTTACGAAATTTCGTGACACTCGTTTTATCAAGGACACGAGTCACCAAATGATGAGACGTTCAAGCTGGCTGTTTCCAGATGATGGTTGTTTTGCTCGAGCGGCCTTAGCTGTTCAGAATTTGAAAACGTGGAATTTTCCTGTGCCTGCAAAATTATTTATTTTTGGGAATCTGACCGTGAAAACTAAAAATTCTCCGTCGGGAGCAGTTAGCTGGTGGTATCATGTAGTTCCAATTGTTATGGTAGGCCAGCAGCCCGTCATTTTAGACCCAGCGATAAATCCGGACCAGCCCATGCTGCTTAAAGATTGGATCGGGACAATGACAGCTGATTTGAAGGCGACCAAGTTTAGCGTTTGTCGATCTACTGCCTATGCGCCGTCTAGCCCATGTTCCGTCGATTCGAATTCAAGTAGTTCGGCTTTGGAAGATCAAATGACCTATCTTAATCTTGAGTGGACACGGATTCAAACATTGCATAGGGATCCGGTGCGAGAGCTTGGGGATTTTCCACCGTGGCAGGTGCCATTTTCTCATTAGTAATTCAATAGAAACATAAAATCGCAGCGTCATAGTCAAAATGATAGTCAATATATAGCGATTTTAGAAAAATTTGAATATTTGGCATGGACTTGGGGTTATCTGGGCAATAGATTTAGCGTAAAGGTGGGGGATTTTATGAAAAATATTTTTGTTATATCAGCTCTGTTTTTGTTTTTGATTTCTTGCAAGGAAATTTCTGGAACTTTGACGGTTCACGAAGCGTTTACCGCTTCAGTCAATAAAAAATGCGGATGGAATCCATTTTCTTCTTGTGATCCAAATAAGAAATTAGAAATTCCGGTTGGGAATTATACGTCGACGATTGATTTTAGTTCAAAGACAGAAATTAAGATTGATATGAAAGCTAATATTTTTAAAGAATCTATAATTTTGAAAAGACCAAAGAATTTTGATTTTCCTGAAAATGGAAATTTTCAGCTTTCTAAAGCGCAAGCTGGTCAAAACTTTGATGTGAGCGGGCATGTTTCTACGACCGTGTCTGATTCAGCAATGATGCGAAATAATGAAAGCTGTACTTATACAGTTCCTGATTATGTTTGCTATCCGGATGGCAATGGTCATCAGCAATGCAGTTATCAAAACCGCACAGTTTGGGGCTATCGGTATGTCGAGTATTTCAACAGAAACACCGTTCGTGAACTGTTTGCTGATTTGATTGATAGTCAAAAAACATTGGCGCAATTTAATGGGTCTCGAACTGAAACTGAAAAAATTTATCGTTATACCAGCATGTGTAGATAGTATTTTTTTGGATGTTTCGCCGCGGCTGAATCCGTGGGCCTGACGAACAGTTGTAACTCCCTGATGTTGTCCAGAACGATGAGAATTTCAAAGTCAAATACCGATCATCATAAGTGTACCAAGGTGGTACACTTATTTGAATACACACTTATTTGAATATAGAATTTAATATTTACCGTCTTATTATAATAAACTGGCGAATTTTCAACGTAATATGATCAAGCAGAACCAGTTTCCAGCCGAAACAATGTTATGTCGTTTCGATCGATCCTACTGTTATTTATTGTTTTTTTTAATTTGCAGGTTCTGGCCAACAGCTCGGGCATAACTTACCAAGGTCGTATTTTTAAACCCGACGGATCAGCGCTTGAAGGATCTAGTGTTCAATTCAGAATGCAAATCAGATCACCGGGCGCAGAGAATTGTTTGTTGTATGAAGAAACTCAAACGTTGAATTTGACAGGTTCATCAGGAATTTTTTCTCTTACTATCAATGACGGAACAGGCACGCGGATAGATACAGCAACCTATGCAATAGATCGCATATTTGCCAATCGTGATGTGATGACCTTGGATACGGCTCGTTGTGCATCGGGCACCTTGTATACGCCTAGTGTGACCGATGGTAGGAAATTCATTGTGTATTTCAAAGATGAAACAATGGCAGACTATGAACCGATGCCAATCTTAGGGTTGAACTATGTACCGATGGCTCTTGCTGCCGTCGAGGCGCAAAAAGTGGGACCGTTTGCATCCACAAATTTAGTAAGAACAGTGGATGGTAGTGGAAATCCTGCAACCGCACCGGCACTCACGCCGGCGCAACTCACAGAGTTTTTAAATGTAATCAATGGTGCTAGTTCAAAATATATGAGCGTGCAAAACACATCAGCGGCGTCCCTGCCAAGTTACACCACAGCCTCTCCGCCAGGCACGCCGACACCTGGGAGTTTTTGGTATGACAGCACGGCAAAAGTACTAAAATTTTATGATGGAACAGCAGCACAAACACTGAGTGCCGCTGGATCAATCGCAGCATCGTCAATCACATCAGGAGTGATGGCGACCGCTCGATTGGGAACAGGAACGGCAAATGCTACAACCTACTTGCGAGGTGATGGATCATGGAGCGCTGTCTCTGCAAGTCAATGGACTACAACAGGAAGCGATATTTATTATAACACGGGCAAGGTCGGGATCGGCACTGCGACACCGACAGTTGCCCTCGACGTGAGCGGTGGCGTTCGAGCCGGCAGCTCGGCTACGGTCACAAGTTGCGGAATGGGCCTCGCGAACGGTGAAGGTACCCAACGCTACAACTATACAAATCACGTCATGGAGTATTGCGACGGCACAGCATGGGTGAGTCTTCCAAAGGTTCAGTCGACTCCGATCACTGCCCCGGCCGGTTCGGGATACTTCGTAATGAGTAAAACTACATGGAATGGCACTAGTAATCTTGCAGCCGCCAATGGAAACTGTTTGACCGATCTTACAACAAATACTGGCTGGATGGGTTATGCAACCGCGAATTCAAATGGGCAGCTGATCGCTGGGAAAGTGCGAGCGTTTCTTTGCGATGGTACTCAGTGCAACAATTTAACTCCGCTGGCTAGTTATTACTTTGCAGACGCCAATTCAGGATCAAGTGGCGGCGCAAGCTTTACGACCGATGCCAGCGGCATCGGTCCTAACGACAACGTCATCTGGTCCGCGGCTAATCGTTTCGGTAGTGCTTACTCTTATTGGACAAACCGCGCGACAACAAGCCAAACAGCTTGGTCGACGACACTTTTCGACGGAAGTTATGCCGGCTCGTGCGGTGATAGTGCTCAAGTTATGAGGACCGGAAGTTCAGGAAACTCAGACTCTACCCGGTGGAATATCGTTTATTCGGCTTGTAACGTGCCACGCAACATGATTTGCATCGTGAATCCTTAGACAGAAGAGAAAATATAGGCTGCTTTTAAATGCAGCCCATACTAAAAATCTAAAAAAACTAACCTAACAAATGCTTAACGCCATCTCGTTCTTCAATAAGTTCTTTCAATGTGAAATCCATTTTTTCTTTAGAAAACGCATCGATTTCTAAACCCTTAACAATTTTGTATTCTTTGTTTTCACAAGTGCATGGAAACCCGTAAATGATGCCCTCTGGAACTCCGTATGAGCCATCCGATGGAACTCCCATGGTTACCCATTGGCCTTGCGTTCCCATCCACCAGTCGTGAATATGATCAATCGCCGCGTTCGCTGCTGATGCCGCACTGGAAAGTCCACGAGCTTCAATAATCGCAGCTCCGCGTTTTCCCACAGTCGGGATAAATGTTTCTTTGTACCAGGTCTCATCGTTTACCATAGCTTTCATCGCTTTGCCACTGACTTCGGCAAAGCGGTAGTCTGGGTACATAGTGGGTGAGTGGTTTCCCCAAACAACAAGTTTTTGGATATCCCCTACAGCACATTTTGCTTTAGTAGCTAGTTGAGAAAGCGCGCGATTGTGATCCAGTCGCAACATCGCTGTGAAGTTTTTCGAATTCAAACTAGGAGCTGACTTCATAGCAATGTAGGCGTTTGTATTTGCAGGATTGCCGACGACCAATACTTTTACATTTTTGTTTGCCACTTCATTCATGGCTTTTCCTTGCGCTGTAAAAATCTGAGCGTTGGCTTCTAGTAAATCTTTTCTTTCCATTCCCTTTGATCGCGGACGCGCACCAACAAGCAATGCAATTTCAGTATCTTTAAATGCAACCTTTGCATCGTCTGTGCCGACAATTCCTTTCAATAATGGAAACGCACAATCTTCAAGTTCCATCATCACACCTTTAAGCGCTTGCATCGCCGGCGTTACCTCTAAAAGTTGCATAATTACCGGTTGATCTTTGCCTAACATTTCACCCGAAGCGATTCTGTACAATAAACTGTATCCGATCTGCCCAGCAGCGCCGGTAACAGTGACTTTTACTGGCGGTTTTGTTGTTACCATTTGGTCTCCTTAAATTGAGTTGAATTTCATTAAAAACTATAATTTAGCCTAAAATATCTGTCTATAATTTACAGAGTTTTTAAATCTACGACAAAGCGATACTTCACATCGCCAGCTATAGTTCTAGTATAGGCTTCGTTGAT
>JAYTTH010000239.1:0-1685 GCA_043745515.1 Pseudobdellovibrionaceae bacterium
CTGGATAGATCCCCTGACTGGCGAAATTGTCGAAGACTTAGATCAGATCGGAATTTATCCCGGCAGCCATTATGCAACTCCAGAAGAAAATCAAAAACGAGCAATTAAATCGATTCAAGAAGAACTTTTGGTAAGACTTCCTGAATTAAAAACACAAGGTAAGTTTTTAGAAGCCCAGCGATTGGAACAGCGAACCTATTACGATATCGAAATGATTGAACACATGGGGTTTTGTTCGGGGATCGAAAATTATTCCAGACATTTAACGGGTCGGGGACCAGGTGAAGCACCGCCGACACTGATTGAGTATTTTCCAAAAGACTTTATTACGTTTATTGATGAATCCCACCTTACAGTACCCCAGTTGGGTGCCATGTATCGGGGTGATCGGGCGCGAAAGACAACACTCGTGGAACATGGCTTTCGTTTGCAATCGGCTTTAGATAACAGACCATTGAATTTTCAAGAGTTTGAACGATCGATGGATAATGTTGTGTATGTTTCAGCGACTCCGTCAGTTTACGAATTTGAAAAAAGCGAAGGCATTATTGTCGAGCAAATAATCAGGCCGACGGGTCTGGTGGACCCCTTGGTTGAAATTCGCCCGGTGAAATTTCAAGTCGACGATTTGTTAAAAGAAATAAGAATTCGAGTGCAAAAAAAAGAACGTGTTCTAATTACAACTTTGACAAAACGATCCGCCGAAGATCTGACCGAGTATTATGAGTCTGTAAACGTAAAAGTTAAATATCTTCACAGTGAAATTCACACGATGGAACGCAGCGAGATTATCAGAGATTTACGTTTAGGCGTCTTTGACGTGTTGATTGGAATTAACTTACTGCGAGAGGGCTTAGATATTCCAGAAGTCAGCCTGGTGGCGATTACGGATGCCGATAAAGAAGGATTTCTGCGTTCAGAAAGATCTCTTGTTCAGACGATTGGTCGTGCTGCTCGAAATATTAACGGCATCGTAATTCTGTATGCTGATGTGATTACAGATTCGATCAAAAAAGCGATGTCAGAGACAGACCGTCGTAGGCGTATTCAAACGGATCACAATGAAAAAAATGGCATTACACCAGCATCGATCAATAAAAAAATCAGTGAAGGCTTGGGTGAAATGTTTGACGGGTCTTTAAATTTAAAGCAGCTTAAAGAAGACTACAAACAAAAAGCCCTAACCGGTAAGCCTGTCAAAGCTGAAAATTTGCAAAAAGAACTAAAATCCTTACGCGAGAAAATGAAAAAATTGGCGGGCCAACTGGAATTTGAGGAGGCCGCTAAAATTAGAGATGAAATTCGTAGATTAGAAATCATGGATTTAGGTGCCCGGGACACAGGTAGTGCGGATGAACGATAGGCCTGCCAGTCGGTTTGATCAGTTAAAAGAACAGGTAAACGAATTTCCGATTCAAAGTGGCGTCTATCTGATGAAAAACGATGTAGATAAGATTATCTATGTTGGCAAAGCTAAAAATTTGAAAAATCGAGTTCGAAGTTATTTTCAAAAATTAGACCATTCTAGCAAAACCAAAGCATTGGTTCAAAATATATATTCAGTTGAATATATCCTGACAAAAACGGAAGTGGAGGCTTTTTTATTAGAAGCCTCATTGATCAAAAAAAATCGGCCTAAATATAATATTCGCTTAAAGGATGATAAGTCCTACCCCTATATCAAA
>JAYTTH010000240.1:0-6119 GCA_043745515.1 Pseudobdellovibrionaceae bacterium
TGTACCACCCTTTATGTATCGACCGGAGTTTCATAAAACTTGACTCATTTTTAATCGCTAGACCTTATTCCCGAAAAACTAGACTTAAGAAATAATCAACATTGGGTTTTGCGAATCCCTTAACGAATCCGGCCTGATCAGGTAAAATTCTAGCTAATGCCTCAAACGATTAATCCAGACAAACCCACCATTTTATGTGTCGATGATGAAAACGACAATTTAGAAGCTTTAGAGAGAATATTTCGTAAAAAATATAACATTTTGAAAGCTATCTCGGGTCCAGAAGCCCTGAAGATTATAGATGAATCCGGCCAATCGATCAGTTTAATTTTAACTGACCAGCGAATGCCCGAAATGACCGGCATCGAAGTTTTAGAAAAAGTTATCGGCCGGTATCCCGATATGATACGAATTTTAATTACTGGATTTACGGACCTAGAATCAGTTATTCAAGCCATCAACAAAGGACAAATCTACCAATATATTACCAAACCCTGGGACCCGATCGAGTTATCCAACACAGTCGACCGGGCAGTGGAGAGATTCACGGTAGGTAGGGAATTGGCTATAAAAACTAAGCAGCTTGAAACAGCCTACAACGAATTAAAAACGTTGGATGACGCTAAATCGAAATTTATGATTTTGATCAATCATGAATTAAAAACGCCACTGACATCGATTATTAACTTTCTTTCACTTTTAAATGAAACGCCACTGACTGACGATCAAAAATTGTATATTGATCGAACTATTAAGAGTTCCAATAAACTTAGGCAAATTATCGAAGATGTGCTTATCTTGGTGCGAGCCGAGCTCAATCAAATTCACCTTGATCCGCAAGCTTTAATAATCACTTCAATTGAAAATTTGGTAAATCCAGAAAACGTGGCTGCCAAAACAAAAAAACATTTAATTTTTGTAGAAAATATCGAAGCCCTGGAATTCAAAGCCGACAAACGTCTTTTTGAGCAAGTGCTCAATAGGATTCTAAACAACGCAATTAAATTTTCTCAAGATAGCTCGGTTATTGAAATTAAAGGTTCAAAAATTGGAAATTTTTATGAATTTAAAATTATTAATAAAGGTGAAAATATTTCAGAACCTGCTCTAAAGAAAATCTTTTTACCGTTCTATATTGATGAAAACATCATGAATCATTCCGTCGGACTTGGTCTTGGGCTTAGCATCAGCGATAAGCTCCTAAAATTGCATGGTACCTCCTTAAATATACGCAATGTGGAAGACGGCGTTCAGGTAGCTTTTTATTTCCCCCTTGTGAACAATTGAACCCAATCCAGATCCCGGATTCATGATCGAACTAGAGGCTTTCGCTTGCGATCATGGCTTTGCATTCGAAAAAAGCCATGTATTATATAATAATTTTAACACTTTTATTTTCAATCCTTAGTTTTGCCAAGGATCTTATTATCCCTCTGGGCGAATCTGCCCGGATTCCACTGGTCGGCAATCAAGTCTGGATAGAAAAGAAAAACATTGTCAGGGCCACTGTAGAGGGTCACTCGCTTCGCCTGTCAGGTATCGCAACAGGGACTTCCTATTTAAAAAATAAAAATACTCTCTATTCAATTCAGGTTTTACGCCCAAATAATATTTCACTCTATAAAAGAATGTCCGATTTGATTAAAGGCAAACTGGGGCTCAAGCTCACTATTCATCAGTCACAAATTGAAGTCACAGGTCATTTATTTAAGCTACAGCATTGGTTGCAGCTAGCAGAAAATGTCGGCCCCGACGATGATTATGTTTTTAAAGCGCATTTGGGAGCAGAACTCAGTGGCCAAGTGAAAGATTTTTTTACTTCACAGTTCAAAATGCGCGGACTTGCCGATCAAATCATAAGTTTTGGCAGCGAACCTCAGATGAAAATTCACCCTAAAGATCCCCATATTATTGAATATAAAACCTATTTAAAAAAATTCGGTATTCCCGTTCTCAAAGATTCCACGTCGCTCATATTGGAACCTATTATCAAAGTCCAAATCACCGTTGCAGAAATAGACCGCGCATTTATGCAAAACTATGGTGTCGAACTAGGTTCACCCCTGACCGCCCAGCTATTGCCCGCCGGCGAAGTTAAACCGTTTGAAGCTCAGTTAAGTATGCTCGAATCTTCAGGAAAAGGGCGCCTTTTAGCCAGTCCTAATTTGTTATGTAAAAGCGGTAAAGAAGCTGAATTTTTAGCAGGAGGTGAAATACCAATCAAATCAAGGTCTCGCTACACCAACGATATTATTTGGAAAAAATACGGTGTATACATGAAAGTGAGACCAAAAGCCGATTATCTTGGCCGTATCAGCGTTTCATTAGAAACCGAAGTATCGTCTATAGATTCTAGTTTGACCGTCGATGGCATCCCCGGAATCACCACAAATAAAGTTTCAAGTTTCTTTGATCTCCCCGAAACAAAAATTATCGCATTATCGGGGTTATTAAAAGAAGTCCACGGAAACAGCTATTCAGGAATGCCTTTTCTATCAAGGCTTCCCATCCTTGGTCCATTATTTTCGAGTCGGGATTTTAAAGAAAAACGAACAGAGCTAGTTATTTTCGTCAAGCCCGAAGTCATGAGTCGAGAAAGTGATATAAACGTTCAAACTAAAGTAAAACATTTGCGGTCTCTATGACAGACATTCTATCAAATAAAATTCTTAGTATTGTGCAGGCCATTAAGGACCAATCATTAAAAGAATACAGTTTTGAAAGTAGCTCAAATCAGCATCACCATGATGTCGACCTATCCGCGTTTATTGAACCCCACCTAAAAGGTTTAGAGCCGCAGGTGGCACAACGAATACACGACGAGTTTTTAGATTTTGGCCCTATTACGAATGTTCTTCAAAACGATTCGGTTTCGGAAATTCTCATAAATAGCCAACTTGATATTTGGGTGGAAACTGGCGGTATACTTTCGAAACTCGATGATGGATTCTATAGTTCGTTTACCTTTCAACTTTTTATTAATAAACTTCTTTCGCGAATTGATGGTGTAGTCAACAAAGAGAACCCAATCCTAGATCGACCCATGAATCAGTTTCGAATTTGTATTGTTGATGAATGTTTGACTCAAAAAACACCCATAGTCAGTATTCGTCGCCATCCAAATAGCCAATGGACACTATCTAAACTGAAGGAATCAGGGTGGTGCTCTGATACCGATATACATTTTTTGAAATCCATCGTCGAGCAACGCAAACGGTTTTTGATCATTGGACCAACAGGCTGTGGCAAAACGTCAGTTATCAATGCGCTGCTTTTTCAAACGGCGCCCCAATGTCGTTCCATTGTTATCGAAGATACGGCCGAAATTTCAAGCATCAATTCCTGCAGTACCAAGCTGGTGACTCGAACTCAGCGATCCCAACTGGCGGATATCACCCAAAGCGATCTAGTAAAAGCTTCTCTGCGATTGCGTCCTGACCGAATTATCATGGGCGAAATTCGCGGTCCTGAAGCCAAAGATTTCTTGATGGCTCTATCGACAGGTCATGAAGGTTCGTTTGGCTCTTTGCATGCGAGTGATCCTCAGCAAGCTTTGATCAGACTTGAAATGTTAATTCAGATGGGCGCGCCACAATGGAGTTTAGATGCAATTCGTAAACTTATTTTTTTAAGCTTGGATGGGATTTTGGTTTTAGCAAAAGAGCCGGGAGGAAAACGCGTGTTCAAAGGAGGCTATCAAATTACCTCTCTTGAAAGTTCCGGCTTTCTTATGGATCGATGGGTGGCCTAGTTTTAAATTGCTAATCTAGAAACTAGGCTTCCATTGAATTTGAAACATTTTCTTCACCCATTGATTCCATTTCTTGTGGGATCAAATCCGTTTTTGGTATGGCATCTATTTTTGCAAATTTTCGACCGACGTCTTCGGCAATTTTTACTTTTGCAAAATCACCTTTGCGGGTATAGGTCGAAAGTTTTGGCTCGTCCAAACTACTTTCTTTTAAAGTGATTTTATCTGCGGGAATTCCTGCTGAAAATTTATCCGCAAAAGATAAATCAACGGCTCCCGGTCGCCCTGGCAAATCGGTTTCAACCGTATCATCAAAAACTACCTTTTGAGTTACCTTACCGGCAGGTCGGCCTAACAAAGGCGCTCCGGGGCGCGCTGGTTGGGCTTTTGAATTATCAACATTTTGAGTGCGCGGACTTTTAGGCAAGATCGAACTTAGCTTTTCCATAATTCACCTCCTGTGAAATCCATAATTCACCCCTTGTGAATTCGTTTCATTCTGAAACATATGGCTACCACTTGGTCGGACGATAGTTTTAAAAGCTAAAGTCTGCTTTAAAATTCCTAGACCTAGACGCTAAAAAAAGAATGGGAATTAGGTAGATCTCTAATTTTGCTTCTTGGCGTCTTCGATAAATTTTTCAGCTTGTGGTGAAAGTCGTATTCCTACTTCTGCTAGTTGATCGCGATTCACTGGTGTCGGCGCTTCACTCATCAGGTCGGTCGCTTTGGCAGTTTTTGGAAATGCGATTACATCTCTGATTGCATCCGTTCCACACAAAAGCATAATCAATCGATCCATACCCCATGCAATTCCACCATGAGGAGGCGTTCCGTATTTTAAAGCATCCAAGAAATATCCAAATTTTACTTTGGTGTCTTCCTCTGACATACCTAATACTCGAAACATGGCCTGCTGAATTTCGTTTCGATAGATTCTGATACTACCGCCGCCTAGCTCGTACCCGTTACAGACTAAATCATAGGCCTTGGCTAGCATTTTGCCGAAATTCTTTTCATTATTTTTAATTAAATCATCATAGGATTCATCCTTTGGCGACGTAAACGGATGATGACGGGCTACCCAGCGCTTTTCATCAGGAGAGTATTCTAGTAACGGGAAATCAATTACCCATAAAAAATGATCTTTGGTTCGATCGAGAAGATTGAGTTCGCGACCTAAATGCAGCCTTAGGGTGCTTAACGTGGCACACGCGGGATCATAATCGTCCGCGACGATCAGGCACGCATCGCCCTTGTTTGATCCGGTTTTTTTAAAAATGCCTTCTAGCGTTTCTTTTGATAAAAATTTTGATATCGGTGTTGAAAGAGTCCCGTCTTCTTCAGACTTGATCCAGACTAATCCTTTGGCACCTGCTTTTTTTGCTAGATCAGTTAATTTATCAAACTGTCCCCTGGTGTAGCTGCCGCCTTTGGGCACAGAAATACCTCGTACAATTCCCCCGCGTGCGATCACTTCGTCAAATACTTTGAATCCAGATTGAGTTCCAACGACTGGCGATAAATCTTTAATTTCCATTCCAAAACTTATGTCGGGCTTATCCGATCCGTAGCGATCCATGGCTTCTTGAAAACTCATTCTAGGAATTTTTTGAACATCGACGCCTTTAATTTCTTTCCATATGTACTTTACCATTTTTTCATTTACTTCGATAATGTCTTCTTCGTCGATAAATGACATTTCGATGTCGATCTGTGAAAATTCAGGTTGTCTATCAGCACGTAAATCTTCATCGCGAAAACAGCGGGCTATTTGAAAGTAGCGATCAAACCCAGATATCATTAAAAGCTGTTTCAAAGTTTGTGGTGATTGGGGTAGAGCATAAAAGTGTCCCAAATTTACTCGAGAAGGCACAAGATAATCACGAGCGCCCTCTGGAGTTGATTTATACAAAATGGGCGTCTCGACTTCGATAAACCCGGCATCAGACAAATAATTTCTTACAAGTTGGGCCACCTTATGTCTCACAAAAAGATGATTCTGCAGTTTGGGCGCACGTAAGTCCAAGTACCTGTACTTAAGTCGTAACATTTCATTAACATTCAAATCATCAATTTGAAAAGGTGGCACGGCCGCTTCATTCAATATTTCACATGTAACGGCTTCAATTTCAATTTCGCCGGTTTTGAGCTTTGTGTTACGCATACCTTCGGGCCGAACTTTTACAATTCCTTCAACAGCCAACACGTATTCCGCGCGAAGTTCTTTCGACGAAGACGTCTCAGGCTTTTTAGGATCCAACACTACTTGGACCAAACCTTCACGGTCACGAAGATCAATAAACACAAGGCTGCCATGATCACGACGGTTGGAAACCCAACCCATCACAATAACCTTTTGCCCATC
>JAYTTH010000241.1:0-6111 GCA_043745515.1 Pseudobdellovibrionaceae bacterium
ACCGATTCTTCCGATGACATGTTTGCACAACTAGCCGCCTCAATGGGTGCCGCCGCTGCAGAGCAGAATCAAAATAGATACAATGAATCTGACAGTGCCTTGGATGCCGCTTTTGGTGAAGTTGACGAAGCAATTAAAAAATCTAAAATTGATCTTGACGATATCACTCCTGCGGCGAGTCGCGCTGCCGCCATAAAACTTGGGGATATTCCTGTTAGTAGCAATATTTCCGCTGATTATGAACAACGTGGTCTAGCACTTGGTTTCACCCTCTGGTGGGGCTCTGAAAAGATCCTAAAAGAGGCGCTTACCAATATCCTGAAGCGTTTGTATTCAGATAAAGATGCGCTAAATTTTCGTTTCGTCTTAACCTCTGATCCCATTCCTTATATAACTGCCACCCCTATGGATTTGAATAAAAGGCAACGCGATAGCATGCAGGCTAGATGGGACAAAGAGACCAAGAGACGCAACAATCAGGAGTCTTATTTTCCAACAAATATTATTCGCCCGACCCTTGAGAATGTTCCCGTAAAAGACGGAATCGAAATAGAAATTTCAGCGGGACTGATCGCTAGTACTAAAAGCGTAGACGAATTGGCCGGACAGTTGGCGATTCAACTGGCAAAACAGAACAATCACGTCTATGGACTACAAGAAGACCTGCGATTTACAGGAAATCAAGATACGGCTGAGCTGATTGATCAACTTATCAAGCGCGGCACCTCCGAGGACGCTAAAAAACTGGGTAAGTCACGAGACCAAATTATTGCTGAATTTTCCGCGATCGAACGATTGGCTGCTGCGGGATTCTATCCGTGGGCAATCTACGACTATGAAGTGCGTGAGTACACATGGATGGCTGACGTTTTTTTGAAAAGTCCCAATCACTTTGTAGGACGCAAATTGACAGGCGCGGCCAGCGATGCCAAATACCAAATTGAAGATTGGTCACGTCCGGTACGACTACTTTTGCAGTCCAATTATATGGGGTATTTGCAAGGGATCGATCGCGGCAAGGGCATGAACTTGGATAGCACGCCCTATCCTGACGAGCTAAAAACGATTCGTCTGCGTATGGTCGCATTTACGCAGCCTTTTTATTATGGCACAGGAGTTCACATAACACCTGTCGTATTGGGTGCTGGTGCCGCCGTTACCCATTTCTTTTTTCCAGAGGTAGCCCACTGGGCACTATCTGCATTAAACATGACTACTGAATCTGTTTCTAATTCTGTGGCTAGCGCTGCGGAAAACTCGGGTTGGGGGGCCAAGCTCAGTGACATCGCCACCCATGTAAAGGGCGTGACCAAAAATATTTTAGACAATTGCTTTTTAGGAAACGAACAACAAGCCAATCTTCAATCGATGGCTTCTTCCGATACCTCCAAGGCACTGGGTAAAACTGTCTCCGAATTTTTTACAAACTACCGATTAGGCCTGGCTGCTGGCGGCGCAGTACTGACTACCGCTTTTGCTGTAAAGTATTCTGATGTAATAGCTGATATTTTTCACTCGCTAGCACGCAGTAGTGAGCTGGCAAAAGCCGATTTTGCCGCAGGCAGAAGAAAAGCAATGGAAGACGAAGCCGCTCGAAATGGCGGCACGTATTCCGATGGTAAGGGCGAGAACTGGCAAGCTAATAATGGCAAGCTTGGTATTTATGGACGCATATCCAATACGTTGACGGGCGCGTCTCACGGGTTGGCAGAAAGTTATAAAATAATGCTCAAGCAATCTCGAAGAGTTGGTCCTTCATCGCGAGCGGCGGCCCGCGCATTTGCCGCTAAAGGCAAAGCGGTCTCTGCACGTGCACTAAGACTTGGCGGCAGAACAGCCAATGCCGCAGGTAACATGGCAATGAGATCATGGGAGACTTTTGATCGTATAGCCATGGCGACTCCGGAAGCGGCGTGGAATACTGCTGGCTGGACTCTAAAACTGGGCGCCAAAGCCACAGTCGGTGCCGTTAGAGGTGGCCACACGCTAATTTTTTCCTACGCTCCAAAAAACCTTGAGGATACAAGACAAGGAATTGTGACCGCATTTGAAACTACGGCAGAGGGTCTTAAACGACGTAAAAAATCGATACACGATAAAATGGAAGCCCGACGACTTTTCGCAGAAGAAAGAGAAATCAATAGAGCTCGCCTAGAGGCATTCTTGAATGACGATACTTTAAGTCCCGACGAAGTCCGTCGGCTTATCAATGACATCAGTGTCGGTACCGGTGAACAAGGCGGATGGGAAGTCTTGCGAAAATGGGGATTCATGACCCAAAAAGAAGTTACTAAACTGAATGCCCAAGATTTGCTATTCAAAGCTCTGAATCGATGGAATCTGCAAGCTAAATACTATCAAGTAACTCCGACTGATTTTACGGATCTTATTACTTTAATCGACGTGAAAGCTGAGGAATTAATCGACTATGCAAAATTGACGGAAAGCCAAATCCAGATCGGTATCGAGTTTATAAGACTCGCCGAAGAAAAAGGTGGAGCACCGGTCAAAAAATTTTTGGATTCTGCAAAAAATAAAATGACTGATGGAGTATCAAGTTCATTTGTCGACCATTTATATTCGTATGTTCAGATAAAGCAAGGAAAAGAGAACCCCAACGGACAGCATATCGCCAACACAATAGTGAGTGCACGAGGTGACATTAAGAAAAAAACGATAAACAGTTTGTACAACGGAAATGTCGAAGCTGTTGCCAAATACCTGGGTGATACAAAAACAGAACCTGTCGCTGTAACAGATTTCTTCCTAGCCGTTGCCAATAAAATGTGGGCCGCGAATACATTTATTCACAATCCACTAAAAGAATTAATTTTCGAGCTTCGATACATACATCCATTAGCGGCCGTCAAGGTTTACTCTAGCGCCCACATTAAACGTGAACAGAATAATTCCAGTAATCAAGAGATCGAACTTCTGTATCTATACGGCTCAGTTATGCAGAAGCCTTTGCAAGAGCGAATGACCATTGTTTTTGATTCTTGGTTATCACGCGCAACGTCCATCACCCACCTAGAAGACATTGTCACTAAGGAAACAAAGTTCTATAAAGTTAATCCCGATCTCTTTAAACAATGGTTTCACAAAAAACTAGTAACGAGACCCGATCTAATTACGACAATAGGCGATTTTGAAACTTTCTACAAAACGGAATACTTTTGGTCCACTGAAAACTCTGACGAAAAAGTCGCCGTATTAGAGCGCCCCCTGCAGGCATTACTGGAAGCAAAACGCCAGGCCCACAAAGGAAGTCCAATTTGGAATTACGATCCCATTCAGTCGGAAAGAATTCACAAAGAAACGGTTCAGAAATTAGTCTCACTGAATGCGTACCCTAAAGATTTTGACGGTATCGTTGAAGTTTGGAAGCTTTTAACATCTCGCGGTGTTTCTACAGTCACCGATGATATTTTGGGAGGCTTGCTAGAGCGGGGAAATAGTGAACAAATCAATAAACTGGAATTGTATGCCGTTCAGGAAGGTCGCGTATTTGATCAATCCCTGCGTGATGAATTCGCAATCAGACAAATTCGACGGACTGTCGAATACAATACTTTAATGACTGTCAGTCACAAGACGTCCAGCGATCGGCGGCAGGCAATACAAGATCTTTTGTACACAATTCAGGGCCTAATGGGCGACCTAGGAATTCGTTACGCTGAATTCCTAGAGGAAATTTCTTCAGAAATAAATAGTAATATTAAAGAGGCCCAGTTGTTCCATGACGCCAAACTCAGCCGCGGTATCAAAGAAGCCAATACTTTGGCTGAATCTACAACTTCGGATAGTCGCATAAAAATGCTTCAGGACATATTACCTTATGTAAAAACGTGGTCGCAAAAAAACCAGTACGAGTTTTTATTGTATCTGCGCGGAAATATCGATGCGACAAAATTTATTAAAGATCAATTTCCAAAATTTGGTCCTGAACGAATTAGGAAAATGTATCAGGGCTTGCCAATGGAAGCCTCAATGGGTTTTGCCGTTCTGTATTTACAGGGCACACTTTTATCTGGGAAAAAGAAAATTGATGAAGGCTATGGCAAGAAACTAATCGAATATTTTATTACTAAGGGCGCCAATGACGATGTTAAAGACTACGCGTCGTTAATGTTACGTGGCCTGCTGTATGGATTAGAGTATGCAAAAAATCAACAATTTCAAGTGCGAGTCCTAAGCGCCTTGGTTGCCATGAGACCTGCAGAGAACAAACGTAATAGTAATGTTGTGATAGATCCTAAAGATGACACATCGATCGGCGAAACACTGAAAATTATTTTGGAACAGTTTCCCGGCGTAGGCCCGAAAATTGGTCAATTTCTAGTGGGAACCAACAAGCTTCCTGAAAATATCAACAAGGTTTTGATTCAAACCCAAGACAACTCGCGACCGCCATCACGCCACACTATTTTTGGCGATATTGCGCGCATCGTGGACAACGGCGAAAATATTGGAATCGTTTTGGACAAACGATTAGGCGCAGGATCCATCAAGTACAGTGCTTTGGGAAAATACAATGGCAATCCGGTCGCCCTACAGATTTTCCGTGAAGACGTTCAAAATAATTCGGATCTGCAAGTCAAGGTTCTTGATGGCATGATTGATTACCTTATCAAAAAAGGTGGTAAAGAATGGGCGTTTTTGCGAGTCATCGTCGATGGCGCCGTTAATGCGGTCAATCGGGAAAAGGACTACACCAAAGAAGCTGAAAAAACAAAAGTAGCGCGTGAAAATTTATATACAGGATTTGATGACGCTTTATTTACAGTTAAAGTTCCAAAACAATTTCCAGTGAACAAAAGACTCCTAGTGTCTGAATACGCTAAAGGCATTTCGTTTAAGGATGAAAAATTCCCTGAAGCCGACCGCCAAGCAGTGGGCCTAAAGCTTCTTGAAATGGAGGCCAAAGTTTTATACGGAAAAACATCAGGCGTGATCACGTATGATACCGATCGCCACGCCGGAAACTATTTAATTGATATCGCGAAAGTAAATGGAAAGAAGCATTACAATATAGCACCAATAGATTTTGGACAGTTGACCTCAATAACTACAGGACAACGTAATCGTGTCGAGTTGCTATTTTCATACTCTGTTGTACTCGGGCAGTTTGGTGCCAATGACTGGTTAATAGACGTCATTGCCAATGAGCTAAAATTAGAAGGCAAAAACCGGCAGCTTTTCAGCAAAAATCTGTACGAGTTTTTTCCATTGAAAGCGAATGCTGATAAAAAATCAAGTTCCGACAATGTCGTTGAAGGCGGCGATTCCGGCAAGCGCGTTACTGAATATTTCAGTTTACTAGCCGCAATCAACGAAACGTTTCGCGATCACGACAAAGGGGCCATCCGCAGAGATGTAGATTTAAATAGCCTAGATCCCGATCTGCGAACTGGTAAAATGGATTTTGCCTATACGGATTTTGTTCGCGGTATCATTCAGCTGAATCAATATGAAGATGTCATCGATGTACCGAAGCATATTATGACGCCAAGTAAAATTCTTTCTGAGCGAGTCAAAGACAAAGTCGCTGTCCATCTTGAAAAAATGGAATTAAGCCGTCTGCAAAAGGCCGGTATTTTTATCAAGGATGCTAAACGATGGGTCGAAGCAAAAGTCAGTGGCGAAGAATTTAAACCTCTTCGGTATCGTCTGACTCGCGCTGAACTTGATCAATTTTCTTTGATGGGAAATAAAAAAACGTCAGCGCCCGTGATTGATACCAATTCAGAGGAGGGCCCCGTCGAGGCGCCCGTGCGTAAACGACCAATATTAACGTTAAATAAATGTATGAAATTTTATAAGTAGGATTTTTTAATATACTTTGAAAAAGGCAGGTGACTCGAAACTAACTAGAAATGAAAGTGTAATGCGAAAATTGTCTGTCTCACTAATTTGTTTACATATAAAATTTTCAAAACAGATTAATGACGACTTGAGGTTGGAACAGAAGTGGCAACCCAACCATCTGAAACTAAAATATATGTTTTTAAAACTATATGCCTATACGGTTGACTAAGGTTAGTGGTTTGAGTAGTAAAAGTAGTGGCAAAACCAAAGTACCCAAAAACGCTGTTAGAGTTCGTTGCGCAG
>JAYTTH010000242.1:0-6109 GCA_043745515.1 Pseudobdellovibrionaceae bacterium
GTCTTAATTTTACTTTTTTTAAAATCTGACGAAAAAGTAAGCTAAGATATAAGAGGAGAGGGCTAAATGAGCAAAGACAATAAAGGCACAAACGATAATATTCTTGAGTTTCCGACAAAAAGAATGATTCGTCAAAAAACGATGCTTCGTACTCAGGAAAAGAAAGCCGTATTGGGACTGTCCGTTTTAGGTCTTTTTGTATTTACTGTAGCTGCAAATCAATGGATCGCTGATTTCAACAAATTTGGATCAGCAGATCGAAATGTAGCTTCCATTCAACTCGATAATAAACAAACTATCTTAAAAGAACATTTATTGGCTAGGGAAATAGCGTCCAAAGAAAATTTGGTTGGTTTTAAATCCCAAGAACCGTCTCTAAAAGATGAAATGATTTTTTCGTCACTTGAAGGAAAATACCGTGTGAAATCGGATAACCAACGCGTTTTGACGGTTCAAGCAGAAGACGACATGGACTCAAGAATAGCACTAGATGACGGCGAGCTATTTGTTAAAAAATACGTTTCATTATTCAATGATAAAGCAGTACACTTTAAACTGATGAACAGATCCGACGCTTCAGAGGTTTATGAATTACTTGATCAAAAAGGCCTAGTTGTTGATCGCTTGCAACTAGACAAAGATGCCGCTGGTAAGTTGACCCAGCTTAAGGTCCTATAGGTTGTTATCCCTGCATTTCTTGCGGGGATAAATTCCATAAATCTAGTCTTATTAAAATCGAATACTTTGTCGACACAGTAGTATGGTAATCCCAGATCTAAATGACAGCTCAGTCGCTACCAATAGAGAGAATCCGGCTCCTTATATCGATCGCATTTTTGCAAATGTAATTGATTTTTTAATACTGGTTCCCGTAATTTCGCTTTTTACGAGTGGAATTACCAATGATATCCGATGGGCGATTTTCAATCAGCACCCTTCTGAAATTTATTTTACTTTGTTACAATATGGCTTCATCAGTTTTTGCCTCTTCTTGCTTTATGAGATTCTATTTCTATATTTTCATTCGGCTACCCCTGGACATAGATTTTTGTATTTGAAACTGGTGCCTGAAAAAGGTGAAGTCATTTCGATTTTTTCAATCTTTTTCAGAACTCTTTTTAAATTTCAATCGCTGTTGGTTGTCGGTATTCCCTTTGTGGAAATAGTATTGAGACGAGACAGGTCGACCTTTTACGATAGACTTTCTTTGACCAGAATTGTCAGCTTACGGATGCCAAAGGCTGATGAAATTCATCCCGAGTTCCGCAAGATAATTCTGCGTTGGGCCCATTCTTCTATAATTTTAATTTTTGTGTTTGTGGCTCTTGGCTTTTACCAAACGGTAAATCACACCAATGGATCAATGAATTCCCTAAAAAAAGTGTCACCAACTTGCCAAGATTCACTGGGACAATATTTGAAGAGCTATCTTTCCAAAATTAAAGAAACTGAAAATTTAAACTGTGCACGAACTGTTGTAGAAAGATCTTTTGAAAATAGAAAGTCAGAAAAATCATTAAATTACCTAGCTCAATATGTGGTAAGCCCTAATGACGAGTTAAAAGAATCCTATCGAATTAAATATTGTGCTGACCGACCCAATAAGCCTCTTTGCCGAGACGATTGGAAATCCGATTTTGAAGGTTTTAGACCCGATGAAGAAGATGTTGTTAATTTGTTGGTTGAAATGAATGCGTCGTTGGCAAAAAACGACCACTCAGCAATATTTACTATTTTGGACTTACTTTACACCCATCTAGATTGGAATAAAAATTTGGAATTGTACTACCTGACTTCCTACATTCATTTGAATGAGAAACAAATGGGGCGTGGCCCAGCTTCTGAAAAAGGTGATCGACGGCAATGGAATTCTATGAAAACTAGATTTCTAAAACGAATGAGCACGGTCGAATGATATTTCCCTGGCCTCGAATTTTTTTTAACCGATGGGACATTAATATTGTTAATATTATTATTCTGGCCAATGTTTTATTGTTTTTTATTTTTTTTGTAGAATCGGAGAACGAAAAGGTTAAATCTAAACTATTTAATGCAAGCTACAGTGACCTGACGGCTGGATATTATTTCAAATTTTTGAACAAAAATATAGATCTCGAGGCGAATAAAAAAATTCTTATCCAGTACGATTACAAGAATCCAAATCATCGGAATCTTGTCAGTTCGACTGCTTTGCGAGATAAGAACTTTATTAATTCTTTGGATTACACAGTTTGGGATGCTGACGAAGTTCGATGGAAACAATGGAAAACCATGGTAGACGAATATCAAGAAAAAGTAAAAGACCAAACTCTTTTTGTATTGGGCCTGTCTCATGGAAATAAAGGAACTCTGAGCTGGATAACCTATCAGTTTTCGCACATGAATTTTTGGCATCTTTTTAGTAATATGGTGTTTCTGTTTTTTATTGGCTATTCAATAGAATGGGCCATAGGATCCCTTGGATTTGCTCTGTTGTATATTTTTAGCGGCATAGCAGGCGGCCTATTTTATTTGTATTTCAACTCGACAACTTTGATCCCAATGGTTGGCGCTAGTGGAGCCGTGAGCGGCCTTCTATCTTTTTATTCTTTCTATTATTTTAAAATAAATACGCGATTTTACTATTTTTTAAGTCCCACAGCTTCAAATTATGGATATATCTATTTGCCAACTTGGATTATTATTCCCATGTATTTAGTTTCCGATTTGGCTTCATTTTCTTCGCAGATTCCGGGTGTTTCAAGTGGTGTGGCATTTTCAGCTCATATCGGCGGCGCTTTATTCGGGGGCTTGTTGGCTCTCGTTCTGAAAGCAACCTTCAAAAATCAAAATCTGTCTGCGTATAGGCCCTTGAGTTGATTTGGGTTTGAAAAAAAGTGATAGATTCAGGTTCGACTCGTTTTCTGCCGCATTTCTATGGACATATTCTTAGACCTAGGTCAAATTGATCCGCATTAAATAGTGGAGGGTTTATGATTAAATCAATTATTTCAATTTCTTTGTTGAGTCTGTCATTGTTTGCAATGGACAACGGTGCATTTGACGCTTCCGGTGTGTATGAAGTGACTGCGGTTCAAGCGTGTGCGGCGTATGTTACCATTGCTTGTGTAGACGGAACAAAGAAAGATTTTGAAGGACATACTATCACCATTGTTCAGAATAGGGATCGAAAAGCGCCAGAGATATGTACTACTCGTAATTTTAGAGAAGGCCTGTTCAATGCGGGTGAATTCTGTTTTTCACAGTCTACGGACGGCAGTTTAAGTGTTTCAGTTTCGGGATCTGGCTTCAGCGGCCAGCAACAAGTGGCCGGTTTCAAAAACTATTCACAATTTCGTCGCTCGGGTGCGGGTTACACTTTGAAAGAAGGCTCCAGCCGAAATAACATTCAGGTTTATTATATTTATACTTTAGAAAAGATGTCTAAATAAAAGCTTTATCGTACGGATTACTTTAAATTTAAGTGCTTGATATATTTCATTAGTCCCCCAAGGGCAGGCAGAGTGCTGCTAAGGCAATGAAGTGCCCCACCGCAACGAATCGAGCTCGATGCGTCCACCATTATTACTGTGAATCCTAAACTTCGATACATAGCACTGGCCAGTTGGTCTTGTTTGCTAAGAGTGTCGCTTTGGGAATCGTACTTCGGTACATAAGCAGTTTTGCCCAGTATTAGTGAATTGGTATAGCTTCTAAACGGGACTATTTCATTTTCCATTTCGGATTCGTCGATGGCCATCTCGACTCGAGTGACCTCATATCCTAGATTTATCAAAGTTTGAGCTTTACTATCAAAATCAGCTTTCCACAATGATCGTTCCGTTTTAGGCACTAAGACCCTGTATGGATCTAAAAACTTCATAAACATATCCACGTGGCCAGTGCCTTCTTTTTTTAGCGGCTTCATCCAAAAAACTTTAGAGTGTGGGCCAAAGATTTCTTTGATCCAGACATTGACCTGTTTTTTGGTTATAGTAATTCCAAGTTGTTTATTTATATCAAAAATCTTTTCCGAAACAAAAAAATGCCCCCGACCGTCTGATGTGTAGTTACCCCATTCAAAATAAAAAGGAAGGTCTAAGTGTTCAATTTTTATTCCTAGTTTTTTTTGATATCGTTTCATTATTAAATTTTGCAGCCAAGCATCCGTCGAATCGGCAGATTTTCGGTGGTAGGTTAAATTTAAAAATTTTATTTTTCCGTTTTTGTCGACTATTATTTGCGACATAAAGTCGCGTGTCCAATTTCCATGCTCGCTAGGATCAAAGTCGTCAGGTTTTGGAACCCCTAGAAATTCAATTCGGCCCGCTTCTACTAGTTCTTCAAAATTTGGAACTGTTTTAGCTAACGTTTTTTTGTAGTCCTCAATACTTGGAGAAAACCAAGGGTTTTCCTTTTTAAATTCGGGGATCAAAATCAGGACATTTGAACCTTTTGGAAGGTGCGAAATAATTTTGGCATGAATGGGTTCGATGTACCCATTAAAATCAAAAACAGATAAAATTAGGTAATCCTGAGGCAGAAATTCAGTGATGGGCCCCGGGGCCAAGGTAAAACCCGAGTAAAATCCTCGGCACGCTAAAGAAGTTGCGTTCACCGATTTAACTAGCACCAACAATACAAAAAACAACAAAATCCCGGATTTAATTTTGATCATACCTGATCTGATGCTAACTCAATACCTTGCTCTCTAGCGAGTTAAATGGATTGGTTTAATTTAAGTGTCGACTTTTCAAACATGGGACAATTTGGGGTCTGTACATGGGCGCCTTTTAGGTAAAGAACTTTGGGAACCCCTGTCACTTTCAAGGAGAGGTTACACATCCTGAAACCATTAAAATAGTTCCAATCAGAATCAAGAGTAATCTTTTCGTTTTCATATAAGTCTCTCCAAGCACTAGTTAATCCTGTGGTGCAAATCCGCGACGTAATGTGTTTTCAGTCACACAAATTGGCTCGACAAATTGTTTTAAATAATCGGGGCCGCCAGTTTTAGAACCAACGCCGCTCATTTTAAAGCCACCAAAAGGATGTCGATCCACCATGGCCCCGGTTATTCCGCGGTTAATATACAAGTTACCGACCTCAAATTCAGTACGGACCTTTTGAATATTGGCCGGACTTCGAGAAAACAAACCACCGGTCAATGCGTATTTTGTGCCGTTTGCAAACTTTAAAGCTTCATCGATATCTTTTGCTTTTATCAATGCTAGCACAGGACCAAAAATTTCTTCTTGGGCCAATTCTGAATCAGCTGGAACATCACCAAAAATTGTGGGCGCAACAAAATAACCAGAGGTATCGATTGAACCAGATTGCAGAACTTTGAATTGCGACGAGTATTTCAAAATCAAACCTTGAATGCGATCATAAGCTTCTTTGTCTACTACCGGGCCCAAATAATTTTTTGGATTCATCACGGATCCAACAGATATTGACTTGGTTGCTTCCACAAGACGCTGAGAAAATCTATCATACACATCGGCCAATACAATACAGCGACTGGCGGCAGAACACTTTTGTCCGGCAAAACCAAAAGCAGAATAAACAACTGCGTCGACGGCTTCGTCTAAATCAGCATCGCTGTCAATAATCATGGCGTTTTTTCCGCCCATTTCAATAATGCATCGTTTGACATGTTGCTGACCTTTTTTAGGGATCGATGATTTATTTAATATGTGAAGGCCCACATTCATAGAACCTGTAAATGCAATCGTGCTCGTTAGTGGATGATCGACTAAATACTCACCAACGACTTCGCCTAGGCCAGGCAAGAATTGGACCACGCCTGGAGGCAGGTTCAATTCTTTTATCAATTGAAATAAATTATGCGCCATCATCGAGCTTTGTTCTGCGGGCTTCATAATTACAGTGTTGCCAGTTACTAGGGCTGCCGCAACCTGACCGCACAAAATGGCCAGAGGGAAGTTCCAAGGGGCAATTACAACACAGACGCCACGTGGTTTGTAAATATACTGCGACACTTCACCCGGGACATTGCCTACGCGCAAAGGTAAAGCCATTTCAGTCATATGGTCGGCATAGTAATTACAGAAATCTATAGCCTCGCCAAGGTCACCATCAGCCTCCGCCCAAGGCTTGCCGACTT
>JAYTTH010000243.1:0-23106 GCA_043745515.1 Pseudobdellovibrionaceae bacterium
TCTCTCTAAAATAGGCCTAGTTAGCATCCTGCTAGCTGGACTAGTAGGAAATGCAGCAATAGTTGATGTCAATTCTTTAAATCAAACCTTAAAAAAGCAAAAGCAACGATGGACGGCAAAAGATTCTTGGGTAAATCGTCTGTCTTTGTCTGAAGCAAAAGCTATGATGGGTGCACCAACCATTGATACGGATACAGAGTTTTTTTCTGATGAAGCCACTGTTCAATGGGGACCTTCCTTGCCGAGATCGGTGGATTGGCGGAATAAAGATGGTAAAAACTGGGTGTCTCCGATTCTTAATCAAGGGGCTTGCGGCAGCTGTGTGGCGTTTGCGGCGGTAGGGACTTTGGAAACTCAAATAAACATTTCGTCTTTGATGCCTTCGTTAAATGTTTTGCTTAGCCCGCAGCAATTGTTTTCCTGCGGTGGTGGCATGTGTGATCGCGGTTGGTATCCAGGTGCAGCGGCTGAGTTTCTAAAGAAAACGGGGATCGCAGACCAAGCCTGTTTGCCTTATTCTTCCGGAGTGACTGGTCTTGATGTGGCTTGCAATCAACAATGTTCAAATTCATCAACGCGCACATTTAAAATTGCAGACTTTAAGACACCTTCCCATTGGTTTAATGGAGTGAAAAAAGCTCTCCTTAAAGGGCCATTGATGGCTTCCATGACCGTCTATGCTGATTTTATGACTTACGGTTCTGGTGTCTACAAACACACAACTGGGGTTAGGTTGGGTGGACATGCGATATCTATTATTGGCTATGACGATGATAAGAATGCTTGGATCATTCGTAATAGTTGGAGCACGGATTGGGGTGATAATGGATTTGCTTACGTCGATTACAAAGACACGTCAGGCATAAGTGCTCAAAACTGGAGTTTTGAAGTGCCACCGATGAATTCGATTGTAAGTGTAGAATCACCTCGCGATCGCGATTATCTGACTGGCGATGTGGAACTAAAATCATCAACGAATGTGGCGTCGGCGTCTCATATTCGATATACGGTTATCAAACAAGATTCATCGTTAGCTGTCACTATAATGTCAGATGTTAAAGAGACTCAAATAAAAGCGGCTACGGCGTCTTGGGATGATGGCAAATATCAAGTTATGGCCGAAGCGCTTGATTCATCGGACCGAGTAGTTGCCCATTCTACATATCAATATTTTTACGTAGTAAACAAAACGCCGCAGGTTTCCGTTTCATTTTCTAGTGCTACTGATTTGACCAAGCCAATCAGCGGTCGAATCGTTTTAGAAATAGTGGCTAAATCAAGTTCTGTCCCTCTGAATAAGCTAGAATTTCACTTTATAAATCAAGCGGGCAAAGAAACGGTAAGGTCGACTACGACTGTTGTTGACGATATGAAAACAGGTTGGAAGACGACATCAATCCCAAATGGAATTTACGAAATTTGGTTCACTACAAAAGTAACGACGAATCAAATCAACGCAACAGCTGAATCGGTACATCAAAAAGTTTCTATTTTGAATTAGTTTGCATTTTGTTTGAGTCAGAATGAAAAAGAGGCAGCTGCCTCTTTTTCTATTTAAACGGGGGCCATTTTGCTAAGATTAATTTTATTATTTTCGATCGTGGTTTTGGCTATTTCTTGCTCTACAATCAAAAAAGAAAGCTCAGATCCGTGCTTGCAAAGTAAGATGACCGATAGCGATTTGGCCAGGTGCCATGACCAGAGTTTTTTAAAGCTAAATTCCAACCCACGCGAAGCCATCGAGCAGTTTAAATTGCTGTGTGACAAGTATAATTTGGCTAGAGGCTGCTCTAATTATGCCTTTCAGTTTGAAGATCCAAAACTGCTCGATCAGTTAGATTTAGAAAAAGCCTATCAGTATTATAAAAAAGCATGCGATCTAAATGATGGCGTAGGTTGCAACAATCTTGCAAATATGCTTATCAAGGGCCAAGGAGTCAAAGTTGACGAGGTCAAAGCCGTGGACTATTTGCAGAAATCCTGCGAGCTCGATTTTGCACAAGCGTGTTATCGGGTAGCGATCATTACCTCCAGAGGAATTCTGCTAAAAAATGATGACAATAAAGTCGTCGAGCTTATGGCAAAAGGCTGCCACCTTAATGATTTCATAAGTTGTCACGATTTAGGTTATTACTATTTAGATGGCAAAGGCGTAGCCCGGGATTTGCCTCAAGCCCTGGATCTTTTTTTACTTGCCTGCAATCACGACCTAGCAAGAGCTTGCGGGAGTTTAGGTTCACTGTATCTTTCTGGAGGCACTGGGAGCGTAAACTATAGTAAAGCCTATGAATTACTTCAACGTGCCTGTGACGGTGAGGATGGGCCTTCTTGCAGTAATTTGGGCTACATGATTGAAGAAGGTAAGGGCGTCGAAGCCAACCCTAAACAGGCCGCGCAATATTACAGCAAAGCCTGCCGGGCAGGAGACGCCTTGGGCTGTGGCAATTTGGGTGCGTTGTTGGCTCAAGGAAAAGGCGTTGAAAAAAACGATGTGGCGGCTTTGCCAAATCTTGAAAAAGGATGTTCGGATAAAGTAGCAGAGTCCTGTAGGCATCTTGCTAGTTTTCACCAGGATGGCCGAGCTGGTCTGCCGAAGTCCAAATCGACCGCACTTTTCTATAGAAAAAGAGCCTGTGAGTTTGGCGATGATATATCGTGCGCAAAACTTGTAAAAAGTTTGGATACTCTTTGTCAGAAAACGGAAACTCAAATCCTAGCTTGCCAAACCGGACTTAAGCGAATGTTTTCCCTTTGTATGAAACCGGACGCTGGTCAAACGACTAAGCTTGCTTATCGTTTTGGTCAGCGTTCAAACGTGGAACTGGAATTTTCGGGGGAGTTTAAATATTTAAATGAAAGCTGGGCTATCGGAGAGAAAAATCAATTGTCATTTTCAAATTCGAATTCAACCTATGTTATTGACGAAACTCTCGATAAAAGTTCGGATCCGTCAGTAAAGCGTGTCCAAATAAAAATTGATAATTTAGGAAAGCTTGCCACTGTTGATTGCCAATATCCCATTTTGGGAAGTTTAAATTCTGAAGCGATAAAAAATGCGAGTAACGTTGCTAAGCCATGATACAAATATCACTATTTTTTTCGAGTCTTTTTTTTTGTGGATTGATCTTTGACCCTTTTTTTAAAAGCTATGTTTATGTCCGGAATATGGCAAATGTTTTCCAAATAGTCTTCCATCTTTCTTTGTACACTTAGGCGCAAAAGATTTCTAAAATCGCAATGACTGGCGATCATTTCAGTCAGGGCTTGGGAAAGCGCGTAGTTGTTGAATACGTCTTCTTGGGTTCCTGACATCATATGGGTCATTTTGGTAACATCATTGGGCAGTGGACGCTTATTTAATTTAACGTAGTCGATTTTACTAAATTGAGCGACATAATTAGCAACGCCTTCTTCCAGCCATTTGGGAATGGCGTCTTTGTATTTTTGCTCGGACGTAATATGCACCAGTTCATGTCCAAAAACGCGATCAAATGTACTATCGATCACTTTTGGTCCAAGCAGAATTCGATTTTGAGTTCTTTGAGTGACAGCCATTGGCAAAGGACCCATAGAATGAGCGGCTTCAAAATCCCTTTGATTTTGATACCAGACCACCTCGACTCGCCGGATGTCCCATTCCATTATGCGAGTAACACTGTCAGCAATACGATTGACGCGCGATGAATTAAGCCATTTAGGTGCCTCGTTAAAATGAGCGCAGTTGGTCAATAGCTCGGAAGCCAAACTCGAAATCGACAAAAATAAAATAAGAGCAAACGTGACTATCACAAAAATCCAATCTGATTAAATTACTTAACGGCCGTCGCGCGAGCAAAACTGTAAAAGAAAACCGAGTCTTTTGATTTTTTTGCGCTTTCCACTTCGGCGCGCATTTTGGTAACTAAGTCTGAAGTTACTTTTTTACTTTCTAGCATTTTTGGCTCCGCACTTAACAAAATATCAAAAAAATAGTCTATGAATTCAGTTCGTTGTTTGGGCTTACGTGAATCAAAATGCAATGGCCTGAATTCGACATTTATCGATTTAAAACCAGCCTCTTTTAGCAGGCCCCCAAGGCGAACGCCAACAAAAGGATGTCCTTTCATTAACCACTGCAAATCATTGAATTCAAACCAATATTTGATATAAGATGGCGAATACGGTTCCATAAAAAGAGATTGATTGAAAACTTCAGTGAGTACAATTTGAGCTCCCGGTTTTAAATGCTTATGGACTTGCTTTAAGACTTTCAGTGGGTCTGGGACATGTTCTAGAAACCAACATAAAAATGCGGCATCGTATTTTTTGAAATCTAGATTCAGCTGCTGGGCATCTTGCTGAAATAATTCGATACGTCCCTGTTTGATTTTTGATTTTAAATTGTGGGCAGCTGATTTGAGCTGCTCAGAAGAAAAATCAACGCCGGTGATTTTTAGCTTTGGAAAACGTTTCAATAATAAATGCGATTGGGCACCGACACCACAGCCTACTTCCAAAAGACGCCGGCATTTTTTAAAGTTTACATCATCGTAAACAAATGATTCTAAAAATTTTGCTTGATGAATTAAGCGTTGTTGTTCTTTTTTGTCAAACCCGTGAAGGTATTCCATGATGTATCCTTTGATTTCCAGTGGCCAGTGCTAGGATTTTGCTTTGAACTAAGGCTAGCATGGGCCCCGTTTTTTCTTAACCATTTTTTTGAATGTGCTGATAGCCAGCAAGTGTTCGTAGATTAAAATCAGGCCCGACCTTTGGGTCTGTTTGGCAGGGAAAATGCTTGTGTATTTCAGTGCATAAAATAAAAATGGAATGTGAGAAGCCGTTTGCCAATTTGGGCATTTTTGTTATTGTTGCTATTTATTTATAATGCACCCAAAGTGTATGCTCAAAGTTATGAAGATTCCAAAGAACTCACGGTAGAATGGGAACCTGTTCAGGGCAGTTATGGATATGAAATCGATGTTTATGGATTGGGCGAGAAAGGTTTTGTTCCATTAGGATTGTACAAAGTTAAAACGACCCAATGGGCCTCTAATTTAAATCCTGGAAAATATCAATTTAGAATTCGCGGGATTGATTCGCGAGGGGTCCCCGGATTGTGGGGGGAGATGATTCCGTTTTTAGTAACGGTCCCGCCTCCGGTTTTGCTATTGCCTCTCAATGGAACAGATTTTAAAACTGAAGAAATTGCTCAAACAAGTGTTGAATTTGAATGGAAATCAGTCAAAGGTGCCACCGCCTACGTGTTAGAAGTTTTTCCTGAAGGAGTCGGCCAGGCCAGCGTTGTGAGGGTCGAGGTGCCGGAGCCAAAAACTACGGCAACATTGCTTGTGGGAAAAAAATATCGTTGGCAGGTCTATTCGATTGATATTCAAAAGCAAGCCGGTGACCCTGTTAAAACTCAATTTGTATTTACTTTACTTGGCAAGAAAATCGCTACTCCAGAAATTGAAAAGCCCGAGTCAGAATATGTCAGTAAGCTGAATTGGGCAAAACCTGTGGGCAGCGAAAAATTTTCCTTTTCTCTGCAAAAGCGAAATGCCGAAGGTAAATGGGATATTTTAGAAAAAAATATAGATTTTGACAAAACAACTTTGGACATAAATCCAAAGTATAAAGGCGGCGCATATCGACTCAAAGTCCTTGCGAGCGGAACATTGCGTCCACCTTCGGATATCGCGGTTGTTGATTTCAATCTGTCAAACGGTGAGAGATCATCGAAAACTATGGAGACTGCACGATTACGTAAAGCAATGGAGCTAGATAAAAATAACTATCTGATAGCGAGCTATTTAATTTCATCTCTGAGTTATCTAGGTGACAACAAAGAGACAAGCAATCGGCTTGTCTACAATGTCGTAGGTGGAACGGGCCGATTGGGTTTTGGCTATATGCCAAAAAGTCGCTGGGGTTTTATAGGTATTATCGATTTAGGGGGGTTAAATCTAAAAAATAAAAACTACACCTTTGCTTCGGCCGAAGCGCAAGCCGTTTGGCGGCGCTATTTAGGTGTTGCATCGCAAGTTAGATTATTTTTGGGACTCTATGCCCGTGAAACGCCCGAAGCTACAGCCTTTGATGCGGACGTGGTAACGGTCAATAAAATTCAGCAGTTGGGACCTCTGGTGGGAGCCCAATTTTGGACGTCTTTCAATTATAAATATGGCGTGCAGGTCAATGCGCAGGTAAATTTAGCGGTTTTAAAACTAGCGACTCCGAACGGCAAAAATATTATTCCAACCTCATCTTATCAGCTAGGAGTTCTGGGATCGTATAAAATGCGGCAAAATTTAACCGGCTTTGCGGGAGTTGCCTACCGAGTCGACAAAGCCACTTATCAAGCTAAACCCTATTCTGGCGGTACTGATTTAAATTTTGCCAGTGCCGGGGATACAAATTCAGTGACTATGATTGGGACGTATTTAAATTTGTATGCGGAATGGGGTTTTTAATTTCTTTGTCGGTTTTTAGTTTGAATTGTATTTGAAGATTTTAATGTTTGAAAGTACGCTCCCGCCGGTAGGAACGCAATAGCCAGTCGTAATTCCGCCACTGCCTTGGTACGCACCAATATTAGGAGCGTAAATACAGTCCTCGTTGGATTCGCACAGTCCATTGTCATTGCCGACGCCATCCCCGTCAATCTCGATCGCATTTCGTAAAAATGTAACTCCTCCTATGACAATGAAATCATTCAAAAATACAGTACCCGCGCTACAAGCAGACCCATCTGTTGGAGTCGATCCATTGACTGAACTTCCAGAATAACTTCGATTGTATATCCCAGCGCCAGATAGGGGTCTAAAATCCCAAATCCCCAAATTTGAAAGGGTAGAATTGCGGAGCGCCGAATTCGGAAAAATATAGCCCGCGCTTGTACCCCAACCACGGGTCATAAAATCAAAATCTAAGGCGCCGCTAGCTGATAGACTTGTGTAGGCCCCAGAAAAAAATCCCACACCACCGTCATCTGGATTTTTTGTATCATCACTAACGACTCGACCGAAAAAGGCAGAAGAAAGATCGGCACCACTGCGGGAATTTGAATTGGAGCAAATCGTCGAAGAGTCACCGCTACTTCCTGCACAAGCCGATTCAGTTCCATGGTACATAAAACCGGAAAGACTTAAAAGTCCATTTTGGGAAACATCTAACGCGTAGTTTGAGCTGTTGGTTAGATAAGCGTCGCGGAGCATATTTGCTGTTGTTGACGAGGAAGCGCCAGCGTCTGATTCAATTGCTTTTGTTTGATTGGCGCCCACAAGAGATATAAAACCATTATTGTTGTAATCACCGGCTCCAAAATAAATAGCATTCCAAAGGTTATTTAGTAATGTTACTTGCGAGAAAATATTATTGGAAACTCCGTTTCCAGTTAACAAAATTCCACTGTCAGTGCCAAAGGAAACTAACAGCTGGGTGAATATATTATTAGTTGATCCGGCAGCCAATTGAACACCTTCTGTCAATTTTGAACTACCTGTATTGCCAATAAGATTGAACTCTGTGACCCGACTGAAAACATTAGAGCTGCTAAGTGAAAGTAATATCGCTGACGTGCTATTACTTGGGCTTCCCGGATTGGAGACTCGAACGTCATAAAAATGATTTAAATTTGAACCACTATTTAGATAAATAGACGTCGTCGCATCAAATGCCCCTTTAGCATTGCTGACGCCTAGATTTCGAATTGTGTTTGTCGACGACGCGTTTAGCTCTAAACCCGAAGCTGCTGTATGGATTGTTAAGCCTGTAACTAAGTTTTTCGAACTACTTTTTAGTGTCACTGCTGCTGCATTCACATTTGTGGCAACGGGTGACACCGTAACGTTGTTAAAGCGTGAATAACTCCAGCCCGCTAAATACAACCCGTAGGATGCTGGGAAGGCGGCTCCCGAGACACCATCAATATTTACCTCTAGCCAATTGTATTTTTGAACGGAGCTGCAAAACATGGTATCTATGGTATTGCCTGCAGGGGATCCTGACATATCGCAATTATTGGTATTGCTTGGTTCATATTTTTTAAATTTAGTAGAACCAAGATTTACAACCGCGATATTGCTTGCGGTGATATTATAGCCATAGGTTGTTACGTCAGAAGTGGCCACGTAAATTGTACCAGGCGTGTTGAGTTGTTTTATTAGGGTCGTAGTGCTGTTATCCAGTCCACCAGAAAAGTTAACGATGCTATTTGTCCACCAAGAAGCGCTTATTGAATTGGATATTACACCGGCTGACAATTGCGTGATTTGAACGGAATTTAATTTCCAAGCTGGAGTGCTGTCAATTAAATCCTTAAGGCCTTTTCCCGATTTTAAACCCACCGAATAAAATGTTGCCAAGTTTGTCGAGATATCAATCACGCATTTCCAATCAAAAACGCCCAGCGATTCAGTTATGGTAAGGCCTGCGCAGGAAGTCTGTCCAAAAATTACCACTTTTCTTTTTTCGCCGCCATGGGCGCAGCCCCCAAGTTGTTCTAAATAGCCAGTTTCAGAGCCGACACAGGGAGAATCCACTTGATGAAAAATATCATTCAGAGTCGAAGTATATGGAAAATAGTCATTCCAGTTTTGCGTACTCAAGTAGACTGGTTCAACTAATAATTTTTTAAAAGAATAAGAGGTGGCTGACGTGCATGGCGAAGTCAATGTACCGTTATCTCTGTGGGCGAATAAACTGTAAGTCCCATTTGAAGAAAAAGGTGCGACTGACAAGTCAGCGAAGGTATTTCCAAGACCAACAACCCCGCTGGCTACAACTGTGCCAGAGCAGTTTCCTAACATGATTCTGACAGTTTCGCCCTGAACAGCGCCATCTACTCTATATTTTGGGGATTCAATCACAGACGGAAAATTAGTGGCAGTTGATAGGGAAATTGAACTAGGTGCAGTCAAAGAATCGTTATCATTTATTGTTCCTAACGCGAACGCAGTAGTCAAAGTCGGTACACCAGATCCTCCGGACAATGTGGTATTTAAAGGATTTGAAAGTGTCACAGTAAATGTTTCATCGGCTTCTGCGGCGACATCATCAATTGTAGTGATACTTATTACCTTTGTTGTATCTCCAGGATTAAATGTCACTGTCGACGAGGACACAGGGTTGAAATCGGAGCCTGCCGTTGCTGTGCCTGAAGTCGTCGAGTAATCAACAGTGAATTTCTGTTGAGAAGACGCTGACAATGTGATGGTAAACAACGACGGCGTGCCTTCAGTAACGGATCCATTGTTGGCTATTGAAAAGGACGGGGTCGGGTCATTGTCTTGCAAAGTGGCGATCGATGAGCTAGTTCCAATAGTGGCGTTTATAGGATTGGAAATTGAAAGTGAGAAGGTTTCGTCTGGCTCATCTATTGAATCATCTATAGTTGTAACCGAAATTGTTTTTGAGGTAGCCAACGCCGAAATCGTGGCTGTGCCCGACATGCTTGTAAAATCACTAGATGAAACCGCGGTGATTGAACTAGTGGCATAGTCAAAACTAATCGGGACATCACTTTGCCGATTCATCGTTATTGTAAAGACGGCATTTGATCCTTCTATCACAGAAGGACCTGCTGACAAACTGATATTAGGCATGGCTTCGTCGCTTGTAATTGTTCCGGTACCAATTGATGTTGAAATTCCAGCATTGACTGGGCTACTCAAAGTTATAGTAAATGTCTGATCAGGTTCATAAATAGCATCATCAAAAGTATTGTAGGTTATTGTTTTCAAAGTTTGGCCAGGTGTGAAGGTCAAAGTTCCTCCGCCGGGAGGGGCTTGAAAGTCAGCATCGTTAGTTGTCACATGTGCAAAGGTGTAGTTTACGGTGACCGTGCTGGAGGACATCGAAGACAACGACACATTGAAAGTCAGAGCCGTGCCTTCAAGCACGGCGGCTGGGGAATTAATACTTAAGTTTGGCAGTGAATCATCATTCATAATATAGAAAGTCCCGGTATTAATTCCAATAGTGCCCTCTGTCGGTGACTCGATGCCGACGGTTAAGTATTCATCCGGTTCGTTCGTAGAATCAGCAGTTGTTTGCACCGGAAGCAAAACAAAGCCTGTACCCATTGGAATGGTCGCTAAAGTCGAAGTCACTCGTGTGTAGTCTAAATCAGCCAAAGTCGCCGTTCCATCGACCGTCGCCCAGTAAAATGTTACATCGTGAATAGGGCAGAGTGCTGATAGTGACACACGCATATTTCCAAGACTTCCTTCGATAGCACTGCCCAGGCCAAGCCCTGCACCATTGTTATCAACCACATTCAATACAGGTCTGTCGGGGTCATCAAACGAAGTGGCTCCATGATTGGTTAAGATCTGTGAATTCGCTGATGGATTTGATAGATCTAGAAAAAATGTTTTTGTAGGTTCACAGACAACTGAATTGTCAACAGTGGCAATGGGAATAAACTTTACTGTTTCTCCAACAGCAAACGTCAGAGTACCCGAAGGCAAACTAGTTAGATCAGCAGAAATAGCGGAACCCAAAACTAGATTGTACTGAACAGTCACTACCTTTGAAGCTGGGGCATCCAAGCTGACTGCAAAATTGACTGATCCGCCTTCCAAAAATGCTGGCGGTGAATTAACAGAAATTTTTGTCAATACTGGATTGTCGGTAGTGAAATTAATAGCGACTTCGCGAGTAACGTTTTGAGCCATTTTTTTATCGCCATGAATTTGGATTTTTTTAGCTACGTTTGCACCGCTTGAAACGCCCATTGCTTGACAGACATCGGAAAAATAAAGTTTAAATTCACCGTCCGAACAGTCACCGTCACTTGTTGAATTGTAGCCTGTAATATTTGTCCAGGTCGTTTCGCCATCAACAGAAAATTGCAATTGGTTTAATCTCTGATCGCACTGTCCAGTAACTACCAAATCTGTTTTACAAGTCGGATTTGTATTAATTGTGTAGGCCAGCGTGAGTTTCTTTTCTGCGGTAAAAGTAATGCCACTAAATTCACTGAGGCTTGTTAGCGATGGGGTGCCAACAGTGCAGCCTGTGATAAGCAGAAACAATAGGGCCATTGGAAATAACGTTCTTTGCATGCCTTTACTAGTCGGCAAAAGTCGAGTAAAGCTTGAACGACTGATTGGATAAGTGTTTAAAAATATTAAGTTATTTTGATTTTTTTGAACCGAATTGAGACAACCGGCCCGTGGTGATTCTATTTAATAAAACAACTAGTTAAGGAGTTGGGTGCGGGCAAACCAGGTGTAGATATAGGCAAAATTAGACAATTTATATCCAGTCTGGCAAAGTTTAGATTCAGTTGTGGCAGACGTTTTACAATCGATTAGATCTGTGATCCAGCTCAGATCTGAATCCACTTTGAACCAATTTATTTCATCCCTTGAACGCCAAGTTTCAGAAACGATACCGAGCACAGGATCATTGTAATAAAATAAAGTATTAACCGTGTCTTTTACAAAAGCTAATTTCATAAGCTGAAAAGTGTTGAGGCTGCTTTTTGAAAGAATGGGTACCCAGGTAGATCCACTATCCAACGATTTTAAAATGGAAAAATAATTGAGACCAGTCTGTAGATAACCTAACGTCAAATAAAGTTTCCCGGTCGGCCCGACCGCGAGATGTCCGCAGTTTGCATTGGTGGTAGTGTCTGTATTGGTTGCGTTGATCGAAGCCACTGTCGTCCAGGTAACCCCAAAGTCAGAAGATTTTCTAATATTACATTTCACTTGGTTGCCCGCGTTGGTTGCAGACGCCAGAGCATAGAGCGTCTGCGAGTGATCAGAAATGATATCGGTGTAAGAACTATTTACTCCAGCAACAAAGGAATAGTTGTCAACAGTAGTCCAAGTCGCTCCGTTGTCTGATGATTTGCGCACAAATCCTATCGCTCCAAAAGCTCCGGAAATATAACCAGTAACATATATGTTTCCTTGGGGATCAATTGTCATGGCGGCCGGATAAGAAAATGTCCCACTCCCTACGAAGTTGTCAGATACAGACCAAGTAATGCCATTATCAGTCGATCTGTAGGTCAGAGTATGATTGCTGCTTGTAGAGGTGTAGTAGCCAACTGAAAGTAATATTAAGTTTCCAGGAACAGATTCAGTGATTGCAACGGACGTCTGCGTGCTAAATCCACCTGGCGGCGTTGGAGGCGTCAAATCAGTCCAGGTCAAGCCGCCGTCCAAACTGCGCCGTGGTTGAATGTAGGTTCCAAAATCCGCAGTATTTAATAAATTTCCACTTAAATCTTTCCCTAAGCTTCGGGATCTGGATGTAGTCGGGTAGTCATGTTGCGGATTTAATTCTGCCCAAGTTGCACCGCCATTAGTTGATTTTCTGTAAGCATTTTCTGCTAAAAAAGCTGATCCCACTTTATGAATCTTCAATCCGAAATAAAAAAGATTACTGGTTCCATCGACAAGCAAAGGCCCTAGCATATATTCATATCCGACTCCTGCTGACGGACTGTCAATATTAGCAAAGGTCACGCCGCCATCCGAAGATGACCTGAGGATTGGTAAGGATTGGCAGGTTCCGTAACTGAAATAAACTCCAGAAACCACAATAAGTCCTGAGGGCGTAATGACAGCACCCATGCCTTGGCTATCAGTGCCGCCGACTTTTAAATAGTCTCGAGTGTTCCAGCTGGTCCCACTATTTGTGCTAACACGAGTGAACCAAGTTCGATTTTCAGTCCATCCCGTGTAGTAGCTTGTAGCATTGCAGGAATTCGATGTCAGAGTGTTAAAATAGTCTCCGCCAGTGTAAACAACCGTTCCATTGCGCGCATCCAGTCCGCCAAACGAAACAAAACCATTTGACGGAGTAAACGAATCAACACTAGTCCAAGAGTTTCCATTGTCGGTACTTTTTATTATGGTGGCAACATTGGCATTTTGTCCGATAGAATAAATATAGCCAGTGACAGGATCTACAGCCATTTGCCCTGCGGTTCCCAATTGCAAAAAGACTGTTATCCATGTTGCGCCATTGTCGATGGATTTGCGAATGGACCAATTGAAGGTGACGCTATCGCTTGATTGTGTGCCCGAAATTAAAATAGCCCCATTCAGGGCTACGACGCCTCCGGTAGCCAAACTGTTCGAAGCAATATTATCTCCAATGGAATCGGCAGTTGTCCAGGTATTGCCGCCATCAAGGGTTTTGCGAACTCGATATCTCGTAGTAAACGCTGCAAGAGAATCATTTCCCAAAACGAAAATAGTATTATTGTCTTTAACTAAAATTTTTGCCGGGTCTGAACCCCTAAAGCCAACCTCATTGTGAGGCGCGATATCGGAAACTGAAAATGTAGTTCCATTGTCGGTACTCTTTGATACGGTCCAATCGTAATTAAACCGTTGAGCCAACCACAGTGTGCCATTCGGAGACCTAGCCATTGAAGTTATTCCATTGCGAGTAGTGGTTCGAACTGTTTCAAGGCGATTTGATAAATCGCTGGTTAAGCCCATTTTTTGAATATTAATTTTAATCTTGGCAGAAGCGGACGTGGCACTATCTACTGCTTGGACATAGTCAGAACTTAGGTTTGTTCCAAACGAAGGTGCGTAGCTGCTAATGAGGTTTAAAAAAAAGCCGCTGCCGCTATCTGAATAATTTATTAAACCTTGCGCCCCCGTTACGCTTAGTTTTATTTGATCACCAGCCAGCATCGAAATTTCTGAACCTTGGTCAAACGATATTTGAGTTACATTTTTTGGGGCCGTGCTGGGTGTAGAATCAGATCCAGAATTTAAATCGGTAATTTTTGTGTTAATGGTGCAGCCGATCTGACTGATTAACAAATAGAGAGCTACAAGCCAGCTCGTTTTAAAAATTGATTTTAATTTTGCGTTTTGGCTTTTCACATGGGTTAGATCGGCTAAAAGTCCTATTTTCTTGAGCAAAACATCGACGTTTTATCTTATTTTGGGGAAATTTTTGCTTCAATTTGAGATAGACAAAGTCTCTGAAAAACTGTTGACCCAAAAGTGTTTAGTATTGAAACTGAAGCCATGAAACTACAGGAATTCAAATCTCATTTTTATCATGGTGAAGGTTGCAATCTTAACAATGCGGGGCAGGCATTAATTCCGGACGTTAATAAAACTTGTGTTTTGAAATGGCTCGATCGATTTTACAAAGAAGGTGCCATGTGTTCCATGGACGGCTGGAATGAAACGGATAAAGTCCGCGCTCAGTTTGCAGAGTTTTTAGGTGCTGATGTTTCCGAGCTAGCTTTTTTTCAAACAACGGCATCGGCGCTGTCTCAAGCTGCTCTGGGGATTCCGCTAGAAAAAGGTGACGAAATTTTGACTTGGGATCAGGAATACCCATCTAACTTCTATCCCTGGCGAATGGCAGCAGAACTAAAAGGTGCAAAAATTATACAAGTGGCGTCGGAAAATTGGGAAACACCGGCAGAAAAAATTTTGCAATACGTGACTGATAAAACAAAAGTGGTCACCGTTTCCTGGGTCCAATACCAAACAGGCTCCGTCACTGATTTAAAATTAATTGCGGAAAAACTTAGGGGCAGAAATATTTGGCTGGTCGCCGATGCAATTCAAGGTGTCGGTTTGCGGCCGTTTAATTTTCATGAATGTGGTTTTGACATCGTCTGTGGCGGCAGCCATAAATGGCTTTGTTCGTCGTATGGCGCAAGCTACATGTTAATTAAAAAAGATCGACTGACAGAACTAGCGCCAGCTGCGGTTGGAGCCATGACCTACGGGGATCCTGACACGGTCAAAAGTTTCACGATTCAGCCTAAAATAACTGCCAATCGATTTGAGCCCGGATCAAAAGCGATGATTGAAATAATTGCTCTGGGTGCTACTTTAAATTTGTTTCAAAGTCTTGGCAGGGATTCTTTGTATTCTGAAGCGTGTCGCGTGACTAACAGATTACGCTTTGGAATTAGAGAATTAGGGCATGCCGTCTTGGGACCAGATGGCGCTATTATCAATATGTCCGTTCAGAATTTAGATTGGCAAAAAAAAATTGAAATGAGTTTAATAAAATCAAAAATTGCTTTTGGTAAACGCGGTCCAGGAGTTCGATTGTCACCGCATGCTTATACGACTGATGATGAAATTGACAAAGTATTAAAGGCAATCAAGATTTAATTTTGAGACCTTTTATTTCAAATTGTATTTCATCAATCGTATTTTTGTTGCTGTCGATCAGCTTTAATGTGTGTTTTCCAACCGTTGGCTTCCATAGAAAATATTTTTCAGCAGTGCCGATTTCTTTGTTGTTAATTAGAATTTTAATTTGCTGAGATGGATTTTCAATATTTATAAAGACTTTTTGGTTTTTTGAAGGTATTTCAGGATCTAAAGCCATATACGAGCCATTGAGTGGATAGATTATTTTAGCACTCTGATGGGATTCAAATCGAATTTCATTTGTGGCAGGCTCGGTGCCTATCAAAAAGACTTCGTTCTTAGTTACTTTCCACTGTGGAAAATAAATAGTTTTGCTGATCACCTTGGCAGGAACAGCAGGAGGTCTGCTTGGAACGGATTCGTGAAGGGAGTTCATCACTTCAAGCCACACAGGGGCCGCACCCTGAATTCCCGTCACACTCCACATTGACTCGCCAGAAAAATTGCCAGTCCAAACACCGACAGTGTATTTTTGCGAATAGCCGATGCACCAGTTGTCGCGCATGTCTTTGCTAGTTCCTGTTTTTACGGCGGTCCAGTAGCGCGTTGATAGCATATTTTCAAGTCCAAACGTAGTGCTGCGAGCTTCGCGGTCTGACAAAATGCTTGAAACTAAATAAGCAGTTTCATCAGTGAAAACGCGATGGCTAGGTTGTTCCATTTTAGACTTGATAAATTGAGTCGGTGACCAAATGCCTTTGTTGGCAAGAGTTCTGTATGCATTTGTTAGCTGAACAAGTCTTACATCAGCAGATCCCAATGCTAGCGAAGGACCATAAAAATCGGGTCGCTCTAAATCTGTGATTCCTAGTGAAGATAAAGTTTCTGTAAAACTGGCAACGCCGACCATTTCAATGGCTTTGACAGCAGGAATATTCAAAGAAGACGCTAGGGCATTTCGGACAGTCACAAAACTATGAAAATTTCGATCGTAGTTTTGAGGTCTGTACGAACCACTGCCTTGAATAAAAATGTCTAAAGGCGAATCATTTAATACACTAGCCGGGGTTAGAATTTTTTTTTCAAATGCTGATCCATATAAGAATGGCTTTAAAGTAGATCCCGCTTGACGAAGTGAACGGGCTCCATCGACATGAGGGGCACTCGATTGGGCGCCGATGTTACCGACATACGCCAGGATATCGCCAGTATCATTGTCGATGACCACCACGGCTCCGTCATTCATGTTTTGGTCTTTCAGACTTAGAACTTGTTTTCGTAATGCAGCTGTGGCCAACCGTTGAATGTCAGAATCCAATGTTGTTTTGACTTGCACTTGATTTTTAAAAAGACCCAGATGCTGGACTTGATGGGCAATATGAAAGGCATTTTGGGCGATTTGTTTTATTTTATACTGGGAACTAGTGACTTGATTGGCTAAACTGGCCAAATCGGCAAATCGAGCCTTTGCCTCTAAAACTTCTGACAATCGAATAGCACGGTCTAGAATTTGTTGCGTAGCCGAATTAGGAGACCTAATCAGGACAGTCATAATAATGGATTCATTTAATGTAAGACTTTGAGGATCCTTAGCAAACAGACCATAGGAAGAAGCCGATACACCTTGAAGTTCCCCTTTGAAATGAATTAAATTTAAATAGGCCTCGAGTATTTGATCCTTGTTCCATTGAGTTTCCAAATAACAGGCACGAACCATCTGTGCTATTTTATCCCAGGCATTTCTTTTGGTTTTTACTTTTCCATTTAAGGAATTAAAAAAATCGGTAAGCTGCATGCTGATGGTGCTGGCGCCTCCGCGAGAAGTGCCGACCAACCGATGATAGAGTGCCGATGAGAACGATAACCAATCTATTCCAAAGTGGGAATAAAAACGCTTGTCTTCTGCCGCAATTACAGATTTTTTAAGTGACGAGGCTACCTCAGACAACGGAATCCATTCAAACCGCCGAACTTTATTGTTAAATCTAAGTTCATGTAAAACTTTGCCTTTTCGATCAAGAATTAATCTCTCTGATGAAACAAACTGCGATTTAAAATCAATAAAGCTGGGTGGCAAGAAAAACCGATTGACGGCTTTTGTGGCCATAATGCCTAGGCCTAGGGTAGATAAATAGATTAATAAAAAAAATAAAATTCTAAATTTTATCATTTTTCCTTTTTTAGTTAAACGGTCTTGCGACCGTTTATTTAGTATTCAAAACTGTTAGGTCTGAATTTGGAATTTCTCCAAATTGAGCTGGATTGTATTTAGCTTCAACCCGAGTTGAAGGAAGTTTAAATACGCCAGAATGATTCAATTCCATTTGGTACTTCACACTGAATTCAGTGTTAGGAACATAGTCAAAAAAAGCTTTGTAAGATTCATAGCTTTTTTGTTCAAATGAATATAGATCGCAATTGGAATTGATAATTCGCGCCCCAGTTGGAAGTGGATCCATGAGTGCTACTTGATTGACAGGTACGTTCGATTTAATTTTCATTTCAACTTCTATGATATCGCCAACCGTCCATTGATTTGGAATATTTTGTTTTATAGAATTCAGTTTTTTTGAAACTTCAATTCCAGAGATCAACGGCTTAGATAGTTTCAAAGCTGCTTGCGTTGAAACAAGGGCCCAAGGTGAGCCATCGCCTTGATGATGAATTTTTATCGAGTCCTTTTTGCCATTAGCGAGCCAGCCAATTTTAAATACGCCTGTTTTCTGTTTGCTCCAATCCATATTGATCGCCTCTGGCACAGCGGCTGAATTGATATTAGTAAGACCAGTTACGGGAGTCTTTTCATATTGCGATGAAAAAGACCGCAAAGCTAAAGTTGCGTACACATTGGCAGCAGTTGTGTCCCAATAACCTCGGCCATTCTTAGATAAAAGTCCTCGAACCATATCAGGAATTTTGCTTTCAAAGCTTGCGCGAACATCTCCGCTAGTTAATACGGCTAAAATCCAACGGCTGGTATTTGAATCACTTGAATTAACAAGCCAATTGCCGTCATTGTTAGAATTGTCCAGCGATAAAGAGGCCGAATTTAAGGTTGTTCGAGCCTCAATTGCTTTTATCAAACCTGCTTTTTTAGCACTCATTGCATCGTTTTTTAAAAGGCCTAAAATGTTTACTAAAGAAACCAATGTGCCAGTGCTTAGCTGAGCGGATGGTGTTTCAAATAGTTCAGAAATCTGTGCGGCTTCGATTTTGTCAACTCGGGCAAGCGTTTCATTAGCAAATGCTTTATTTGCCAAAAGATCGGTCGCTGATTGGTTTCCTGAATTCTGTCTGGCCAATTTTCCGCTAACAAATTTCTTAAGTCCCGCTATCATAGGATTTTTAACATTATCGGGTAATACTAACGCACCCATTTTTGATATAGAAAGTATATAAGCAGTTAGTATTTCACTGCCAGATTCAGAATTTGGATAAAATTTGACTAAGCCATTGGCGTCTAAATAAGCAGGCAATTGAGCTGTTACAGTTTTCCATTGCTTTTGATCAAATTGAATGACCGCTGCAGAAATCTGAGTTTCTATAGAACTAAATGGATAGTTTTTTAGGTATTCGGAAACTGAATCTAAACCATAGGCCAAACTAGGAGTCAAAGACACAGAAACCCCGCCTAAGTTACCGACTGCATTTTGTGGTTTTTCTACATCAAATATTTCATTTGGGCTGATTTGTTTCAATGAAGACATAAGATTTGAAATTCGTTGCGATGATTTAATAGTTTGTGTTTGTCTAACTGTATCCAAAACAGTCCCTTGTTCATCAACTACCTTAGCTTCAAAAACAACGCTTTCTGCATCGTCTGGAATAACTAAGTCATCGACGGCAATTGTTTTTGAGGTGCCGCCAGAAATCGCAAGTGAGGACGGTTTAAATACTTTATTTTGCAAATTTCCATTTCTCAGCTTAAAGATTGCTTGCAATTGTATTTCGCCTTTCATATCTGATTTGGCAGTGTTTCTAAACGTAAATTCAGGTTTAAATTGATCTCCTATATGGGATAAAACGGGTAGACTTGTTGTCGTGATTAAATTCTGGTTTGAGGTAATCGTCGTTTGTGCCATTCCGAACAAATCTTTTCCGCCATTGGCAATAACGACCACTCGAAATCCTGTCAGTGAGTCATTCATTTTAAATTTAACAACGGCTTGACCTTTGTCATCTAATTTTACAGACCCATTCCAATAAACAAGGGTATCAAAAAGTTCACGAGTCAAACGCTGACCGGATCCACCGCCACCGCCGTGGGGGACTGCTTTTAGACCAAAATGTCGTTTTCCTATAACTTGCATCTGCATAGTCGCTGTTTCCACTTCTAGAGGTCGAACTCGCATCATTTGCTTTAGCAAATCCCAAGAACTATTGGGCGCAATGGCTAATAAGCCTTCGTCAATTACAGCGACCGTAACTTCAGAATCAGCTGGCAATTGAATTTTTGAATTCGGAGCTAAAACATCTATTTTAACAGTGGCTTCCTCGCGAGGTGCGTAAACTGTTTTATTAGGCGTTACTTTGACTCGCAGGGAATGGGGCTTCCAGTTTACATTGACCTTGGTTAAACCAAATTTAAACGACGGCTTAGATAAATCGACCATAGCTGTCGAATCACTAGAAGAACCTGCTACGCGACCACGAACTACAAATGCGGAAACATAAACATTAGGTGCGTATTTTACTTTTAGCGGAACTGAAATTGTAGGATTGGTATCACTAATTTGAATCACTTCAGAAGACAATACGCCTTCTCGTTCCACTGTGATCAAAGCTGTGGCGTCTTTAAAAGGCATTCTAACTTGAAAACGGGCCGTTTCGTCAGAATTATAAAGTTTTTTCTCGGCCATTAAATCTATTCGATCATCGTTGTCGGCGCCAAACCACATTCTGTCTTTTCCAGTCACATTGAAATCCATTTTTGCACTGACTGATCTGTTTTGAGCATCTTTAGACGACACAACCAAAGAGATTTGACCTTCTGATTTAATTTGCGCTTGGCAAATGGCTAGACCTTTTTCATTTGTTTTTCCAGCCTGACAAGAATGAGTTACGGGTACTTCTTTTATTTCAGTTAAACTTTCATAGGAATAAAAACCACCAACCAGGCGAGTTCTATGTGAATAATAAGTCGTTTTAAAGGCTGCTACTGAAAAATCAGCTGATGGCAGTGCATTGCCTTTTAAGTCGGTCGTCGCCACTTGGAATTCAAAGTTTTTGCCTGTCGCTACCCATTGAGGAACCTTCACACCAATGTGTCTATCAGAACTCCATATTTTTTTTGATTGGCTTGTTGTTTGTGTTTCGCCATTTGAATCTTTGTATTCCAATTCTATATTTAGAATTTGAGGCTGATTCGAGGATTTTTGATTCAAATTTGAAACGCTTGTTTTTGCAGCCCCTTGGACATCTAAAGTAATACTTTGTGAAGCTACTTTTTCAGCCGACCCTTCGCTAGAACTTTCACCATTTCTGATTATTGCCGGGGTGACAACGCCATTTGAAAAATAGAACCCTTCGTAATTATCGAATTTAATGTTTTCAATGGGCGTGAAATAATGTCTAAGAGTGCCAGCTAATCCTGAAATAGGACCGCCATTTTGATAACTGATGGTGGCTAGAACATCAATATTTTGTCCAGAAAATACATTATCTTTTGGTAAAATTATTGTACTCTTATAGAGTGGAACCTTAAATGCTTCCACTCGAAACTGACCCGCCGAGAATTCATTTTTGCCGGCAACCAAAGTCACTGCATAGCCACCCAAAGCTGCATCTTGGGGGATTTTGAATTCAGAAACGGCAGTGTAATTTTTTGTATTCCACTTTAAAGGGATTTCAAATTTTGTATCTAGCTCGTAGTTTTTAATAACAGCTTTAGTTGGCAATTTATCTTCAGCAATCATAGAAAATCCATCGCCAACAGTTTTTCTAATTATGTGCTTCATATGCAATGTTTCATTATTCTTGAGCTGAGTTCGGTCAAAAACAGTATGGGCAATAACATTGGAATCTGATTCATACGAAGGACTTTGAGTTTGCAGAGACTCATCAGCGTGGCCGAATCTCCAGGTTTCAATACCTTCTTTCCATGAAGAGTGTGAAAAAGTAAAATCATCATTTAATTCTGCTGTAACAAAAAAACCAGAATTCAGTTCAGAATAGGTGGCATCATTTTCACACGATTTTCCAAGCTTTGCAGCAATGGCCCCTGAGTGTTTTACAAGACCCTGTGAATCAGAAATAGATTCCCAAACCATTGTGCCACTGCAGTTATAGACTTTAACCTTGGCGTTGGCCACGGGAACGCCTTTATCTAAAGACGTAACCCAAAAAATCGAATTCTCACGGCCCCATTTTAGATGAATGGACAAATCCGTCACCAGAGCGGTCGTTGGAACAAACATAGCCGAGTCTTTGCCTAAAAGGGATTTTCCCAGCTTATCGCTTTTCAATTCAACAGCATAAAAGCCAGGTCCACTAAGCGGGATACCAACAACTTCAAACGCTTTGCCATTTTTACTTAAAGGAATTTGGAAACTAGAGGTCAAGTCTTTTGAACTAAAAATAGATTTGGCGCGGTCTTCAAATCGTCGTGTATTTACATTTTTAAGCCAAGATACAACGCTTGAAAAATTATCAGCGCCTAATTTAATAGATTTCCCAACAAGTGCCGATGCACCTGGAACTTGCGATTCTAAATTTCTTACGGTAACCGGCAATAGAATATCCTGTTTAGCTTCTAAAATTCCAAAATTAGATGAAAATTTAGCGAGTGGTGGCATATCATCTGTTTGGACGGATAACGGGAACTTAGTGGAATTAAATAAGCTTCGGCCCGAGTCGTCTTTCAAATCACTGGGTATCACAATATTGAATTGTCCATTTGCAGGAAAAGGGCCTTTAAAAGAAACTCGGTCCACCGTGTTTGAAAGTTCGGCTTTAGAAAAATCAGGGTATACTTTTACCCCAGCACCTTCTAAATAGATTTTTTGTGCATCTTGAATTGAAATTTGTGATGAAAACTGCACATTCATTGTCGAAAGTGGGATGCAATTGGCTTTGGCATTTTCCCGTTCACAAGAAAATTCGGCCGTAAAGCCGGCGCGTACTTTGAATTTAAAACTTGACGTTTTTTGTTTAGAAACAGCAGAGGCTTTGCTTGTTAAGCCGGCCCCAAGATACAGTTTCAATGCTGTTTTAGCTGGAAAAAGTTCGCGAGCTTTCACTAAAAATACTCGCTCACCACTTTTAGCTTCGTCTATGTAGTTGTTTTTTAGTATAACCTTTCTAAGTTCACCTTTAACTAGATCAAGTGTGATTCTATTCGCTTTTCCATCCACCAAAAAATAGGAATTTTGCAAGAATGAATCTTCAATGACTGGTGTATCAAAAGTAACAATAAATACTTGGTCTTCAACTACTTCGGCATTTGGATTGATGCTAAGAATGTTAGGACCATCAATTTGAAATAAAAACGATTTAGTATCTGATACTGATTTTCCGTCTAGCGATTTCACACTCGCTTTGAGGTCGAACTGACATTTAGTGCCTCCGGCAAGCTTGTTTCCAGGTAGTCCCGTTTGAAAATCATAACTCCAAGTGGTTTGATTTTGCCAGCGGGCTAATCCTTTTAATTCAGGGGTGCACTTTATTTCAAAGACAGAACCCGCATTTTGAGCTGGTTGTGACAAATTAACCATTTTTGTGCTAAACTCGACTTTAACTTGATTCACAGTATCAGAAAGTCCTTGCGGACTAAAGTTTTTTACAGAGACGGTTTTCGCGGGTGCCGTTTGGGCAAAAGAAACGTGCGAAAGAATTAGGCCAGAAAAAACGATCAACGATGATTTTAACATGTCAGACTCCATAAATAATTTCTATTCTAGATTACCAATATACTTATGGAGGTGAAAAAATTCCAGTGTAGTGTTTTAGACAGTTTTTTTAGGAAGTGACAAAATTTGTAATTAGATTTGCTAAATTCAATTGATAATTAAATCAAAAGATA
>JAYTTH010000244.1:0-6046 GCA_043745515.1 Pseudobdellovibrionaceae bacterium
CCTCAAACAAAGGCAGTTGGTCTTTATGTTCCCGCGCTTTCAGTGCGGGAACATAAAAATTATTTTTATTAAGCAAAAGATCTTTCCATATTCGATATGTGCCAGTTTGTATATTTTTTTGAAATGGTTTTTCTTTAAATACAGAATTTGCATTGCATAGAACTTCAACTTGTCTAAGAAGTATTTTTTCATCTCCGAGTGCACGGAAATAGTCCTGCGCCGGCTGGCGTCCGTAATTCTTAAATTCTTGCAGTAATTCCATGGCCTCCGGCCATGACTTGTTCAGTTCTAGTGGAAGCCCGAAAACACAATCCACACAAATTAGAACGTTTTTAAGGTTATCTGCACTCACGTGCTTTTTTATTTCCTGAAGGTTCAATGATTTGAGATAGAAAAATCGTACATTTTGTTTTTCGATAATACAGGCAGGTAAAGGTTTAGGAATTCCGTTCCTATCAATTGCTCCGGTTTGATCAATACCAAAATAAACCCAGTTATTCGATTTAGACAATGTGGCTCCTTAGCTTTGCATTTATTGGCGCCGGACAATATTCTGAAAATGCACGAAATTTTTTTAAAATTCGATCGGCACCAATGGTCATAAACACTGTGCGGGTCACATCTAGCCATTCACGGACGCGACTGTGTTCGAATGTTAAATATTTCAAGTTCCGGCAACGAAATATTACGACCTATCATGCAATCCTGCCTCGGATTCCAAGACGATTTGACTACGTGGTTTCTAAATTTGCAACCTAGATTGCTAAAACAGACAACTAAAGCCTTGGTTGAAAAACATAGGCTTGTATTTGACCACGTTCATTATTCGACTTTATCCCGCACTCGAGACACTTGGCAGTAAACTCCAGCTTTTCATTGCTTCGTCTTGAAACTTCCATTTTTTTGAAATCGTTTTCAAGATTTCGAAGAACTTAGAAGAATTATTTATTGCGAGCAGCTGCAGGGATAGTTTTTTTATGGATTTCGTTTTTGACCCGTGACTTTCATTGCGGTACATTTTTTAGACGGCTTGTAAAAGGCCATTGCTAAAAAAAGGGAGTTAAAACGTGTCCATTAAAATGATCGTTTCTGACAAAAAGTTTTGGCCATTGTTTTGGACTCAGTTTTTGGGTGCACTTAACGACAATTTTCTAAAAAATTCTCTTCTAGTGCTAATTGCCTTCAAGGGCATTACGATTGCTGGGATGCAAACGGACAAGCTCGTAGCCTTTGCTAGTGGAATTTTCATTCTTCCATTTTTTTTGTTTTCCCCATTGGCTGGGCAGTTGGCTGATAAATATGAAAAATCAAAGCTCGTTCGCTATACCAAAATTTGGGAACTTGCTATTATGATTTTAGCTAGTGTGGGATTCTACCTAGAACACTACGAGCTTCTTTTATTTGTGCTTTTCTTGATTGGCGTGCAGTCTACTTTTTTTGGTCCAGTCAAATATAGCATGATTCCTCAAATAGTTAAATCGGACGAACTCGTCGAGAGCAACGCCTATGTCGAACTCGGCACATTTTTGGCAATTCTTTTGGGAACAATTGCTGGCGGTGTCGCTGTTGCTGGTTCTGACGTCGCATTAATCGTAACAGTCATTGTGATTGTCGTTGCCTTGCTGGGTGTCTGGACAAGTTTTAAATTGCCACCAGTGCCCATTGGAAATCCTAACCTACAGATTTCATTGAACCCGGTTCCGTCTTTTCGTGAGATGTGGGTTTTGTTGAGAGAAAAACAAGGCATTTTTAATTCCATTTTAGCGATTTCCTGGTTTTGGTTTTTCGGAGCCTGCGTGCTGTCGGTGCTTCCGATTTATTGTAAAAACTTTTTAGGAGTGAACGAGCAAGTCGTGACCGCCTTTTTGGCTATGTTTACTATTGGAATTGGTGTTGGCTCCATCATTTGTGAAAAGCTGTCCTTTAAAAGAGTAGAAATCGGTTTAGTTCCCTTGGGTTCCCTTGGAATGACCGTGTTTTTATTTGATTTATTTTTGGTGCGTCCAAATTGGACTATTGGAGGGGATTCGTTGAGTCTCATGCAATTTGTAAGCGATTCCCAGGGGCGTCGTCTATTGTTTGATTTTTTTTGCACGTCGATGTCTGGCGGTATGTTTATAATTCCATTGTATGCGTTGATTCAAGAGCGCAGCCATCCAGACAGTCGGTCACGAGTCATTGCCGCAAACAACGTGGTGAACGCCTTATTTATGGTTGTGGCAAGTGCATTGACTATAGTTTTTTACGCAATGGATTTAACGTTTCCACAGATATTTCTTGTGCTTTGTATTTTAAATGCCGTAGTTGCGATTTATATTTACTCGGTAGTGCCCGAATTCACTCTTCGTTTTTTATCCTGGGTACTGGCTCGCGTTCTTTATAGGATTAAGATTTCAAATTTGGCTTCTATTCCAAAAGAAGGGGCTGCTGTTTTAGTGTGTAATCATGTGAGTTATATTGACTGGCTAATTATTTCGGCGCTCATTGGGCGTCCTATCCGATTCGTGATGTATTACAAATTTTTTGATATTCCAGTGCTTAAATATTTAATGAAACAAGCTAAGGTTATTCCTATAGCGGGAGCTAAGGAAGATCCAAGAATATTGGACTCAGCCTTTGAAACTGTATCTAGCGAATTGAAGGCCGGGGAAATTGTTTGTATTTTTCCCGAAGGTAGAATTACTCGAAACGGTGAAATGGATGTTTTTCGTTCTGGTATAGAGAAAATATTATCGCGAGACCCTGTACCAGTAATTCCAATGGCTCTAAAAGGGTTGTGGGGCAGTTGGTTTAGCTTAGAAAGTGGCAAAGCGGTTTTTAAAATTCCCCGGCGGTGGATGTCAAATATCAGCTTAGTTGTTGGAGACCCTGTTTTAGCCGACCAAGCCAACGTAGAAACGCTTTCGCGCAAAGTAAAAATGCTTTCTCTATCTTAAATCCGTTTATTTTGCCGATCCTCCTAGATTCCATAAACAAATTTTGGCCTTCGGTTGTCTGAAGATTAAACGATGAAAGCCATTTTAGGCTTTTTTCCCATAACTTTCAATCGATCACAAATATTGACAACTTGGTCCTTGTTTTTTTGGCACGGTTTTAGCTATTGCTTGATTGGACCCAAAAGGAGTTTTTATGAAATGGCAGATCGTACTTTCGGTAGTAAGTTTTGGATTATTGGTTTTTGCTGATGCGGCAAATGAAACTAGAGTTTCAGATGACCAGAGAATCGTGACCAAAGCCTCTGTTTCGACAGGTATTTTACTTAAAGCAGCAGGTAAACCTGATGTTGAGTTGTCAACTGTCGCCGTAGAGCAAGTTGAAGTTCTTAGGAATAGAAATCATGTTCAGTATTCCTATTTAATTTCAGCAATGGTTTCAGGGCTGCAGGAAACTGGTGAAATGTTAGAAGCCACAGTAACAGAAATGAATTCTTCAACTGTTAAGTTGAGTTCAAAACAAATGGCAATTTTGAAAAAAAATATTAAAAAATTGAAACGAGAACAGGATAAAGTAGATCATTTTATTGCCTACTTGCGCGCACTAGCCACTTGTATTGAAATGGTTCCGGTTTCTAATGAAACTATGCAAATGACTTCGATGGGAATTCAATCACGTTGGTGTCAAGACATGAGAAACTCACAAGAGGCTAAATACGTAAGCCAAATGCTAGTATGGTACAGTCAGCTAACTTCTACAGACAAAAGCGAAGCGCTTTCTAACAGAGACGTGATAAATGAAGCCATCGTTTCTTTAGTTAAAACGGGTTATATAAAGATGAAGAATTAAATACACCATAGCCTAGACCCCATTTTATTTTTTATTTAAAAATTGGAAAGGAAGCAGTTCTATTAGGCTAAGGATGTACCAATGAAATTCAGTTTTTATATTCAAGCCCAGTCGACCATGAATTCAAAAATGAATATTAAGATTTCTTTTATTAGTGATCCAAAATTGTCTCAGGATACAAGAGCGGATAATGTCATCTACGTTGGTCGACGGATACAAATGACCTTGAGGGATTTAAAATGTGGACGAAACATCAACGTGGATAATAAGTTAATGTATGAGAAAGTGCCAGTGACAGGTGATACCTTCGATGTTTCGACCCAGAATTGCCTCGTTATTGAAAAATCTAATGGAAAATGTGAGAAAGATTTTAAAGCTTTGGGGTTTAAAAATAAAATAGATGATCGCGATAGTTATTTTGATGATTTTACAGTTTGTCGTAAAAATGACGATTCCAGTGACAGAGCCGGAGCTGCCAGCAAATAGCGTTTGCACCTAGTTTGCTCGATGTGAAGAATTCCTTGGCGAAAATGTTAGTTAGGAATTAAAATTTGGAGACGTAATCGATAATCCGGGTCTTTGCAGGCAATCGCATGACTACCTAAGAAATAGCCTTTGCCGATGCTACAGGTCCTTGCTGTGGTTGGGTCTTTTAGATCAATATCAATTTTTACCGAGGAACTTGGAAACTGCCCGAACTCCTTGGCGGCTATTTTTTTCGTTTCAAACTCGATTACTTTTAACCACGATTCTTTTGTAAGGACAATTTTTGCAGAGTCTCCCTTTTTTAAGCCATCGACCGAACCTTCGTAGATTTGATAGTCTAAATTCAAATCCCCAAGATCGTCTTTGATTGTCAAAGGGTAAAATCCACTGGATTTCATTTCCAGACCGAATGAATAGGCTCTTTCACCAGAAAACAAATCATTTTCTTTTTGACCGCCTTGAAGCACTCGCAGTGGAACTTCATATTCACTATTAGCCAATTTAACGTCGATTTTTCGTATTGTTTTGTCGACGGAATAATTAATAGCATTGTCTGGTTGTCTAAAATTTCGAGAGCCGAAATGAGTTACCTCATAAATATGATAAATAGTGGTAGCTACTACTGAGTTTGGTTTTGAAACGGCGGGACTAGCCGTGAATTTTTTTAATGCGGCATTGATAAAATTATGAATTAAATCAGACGACTCGGGAAAAAAGTTTAAACCAGCACTGCGAAGTCCTTCATGCAGCCGGACTTCCAATGCTACGTCTTTGTTCGCGGCTTTGGGGCATTCGTACTTTGAACGGTTCATAACCCATTGAAGGGCTTCTTCGACTGGTTCGCGATTTTCTGCTTTCAACTTGGCAATTAAATCAGTAATTTTTTGTAGTATGCATTTTTCTGGGTCTTTTTGCCCAGTGGTAAAAAGAGCCGTGCAATACTTTTCTTGATTTGGGGTCAAAGGCGTTGAATCCACTGGACACGTTTCCTGAGCTAACGGAGCCGGATTTCCACCAGGTACAATTGTGGAATCGACAGGAAGAGGTCGCGAGTCCGAAGGCTTAAGCACTGGATTAGAAATTGGTGCTGGGCCTTGGGGTGCTTTTAACGCTGGGTTTGGCGGTGATAAGGGCGCGGATTTATTGTCGCCCAAAGCCGCTGCGGGTAGGTCCTTCCCTGCGGCTGGTTGTTCAGCGCCGGCCTGGCTATCGGCCTGCAAGGTTTTGGCAAGATCGAGGGGATCTGAGGAATTTACTTCTGATTTGCTAGGATTTGCCTGGGCTTCTGGGGCTTCAGTTTTTTTAGTGGCCACTAACTTTGGTTCAACTTTAGCGGGCGATGTTTGATCACTTTTTTTCGCACAACCTGCGGCGAACCAAAAAGCCAATAGAATCAAAGTAATTTTAGAACTGGAATTTGCCATGGTAACCTCTCGCCAAAAGGAATTGCAACTATCAAGCCTGCAATAGAATCTAAGAAGGATTAAAGAGCATTAAGTGAGCCCAATTACAAAATTTGTAATTCACCTGTGTAGGCTTAAATTTGAGTTTGTGTCTCATATTGATAAAATGGTTTCAAAAAAAGCTCTATTGATCGTCGATCCAAAGTCAATTAGGCTGTTTTTAAGAAGGACCCTTATGAATGAAAATCACAAAGACTCGGCATTAAATGAAACTGTAGTAAAACTTGGGTTGGTCTCTTTTTTTGCGGATGTAGCAAGCGAATTGTTATACCCCGTGACCCCTATATTTTTGACCACTGTGTTGGGCTCGTCAA
>JAYTTH010000245.1:0-1662 GCA_043745515.1 Pseudobdellovibrionaceae bacterium
CCAGCTGATATTTTGCATATGACCATATAAATTTTTTGACCGCTCAATAGCGAGGGCTGAAATATCGACGGCTGTGACAACGTGTCCACTTTCAGCAAAGACGGACGCATCGTGGCTGTCACCACAGCCTAGAATTAAAATGCGCGACTTCGGCAACTTCATTCGTGGTAACATAGCTTTCAAAGATTCGGAGGGCGAGTCTAAGTTCCAAGCCGGATTCACTGCAAATTGCGATTTTGATGTCTGATGTTCAGGACTTGTGACCGTTGAAATTTCGCCCGCGTAGACTCGATTCCACCAATCTGGGCTGTCCATTTCCATTTCACCATTCCAAAAAGTTCCAAGATCAATATGTTTGCCATCGAATACGACTGAATCGTCATCAAATTCATCCAAAGAGTCTAAAAATTCTGTATGTGCTTTCTTTGAAAAAACATAAGGAATTTTTGATTGATTTTCAAAGTAGACCCGATCCCAAGGGTCCAGAAAAAAATGCGGCAGAATATCGTCTGCAAACGATTTGAAATCGTAAATAACGGTAAATTGGTAATTAAAAACTAAGGCGATTTTTTTATCCGTACTATTGATTTTGAAAGACTGAACAATCATCGGAGTATCAAAAGCTTCAACAATCACCGGTTCGCCCAGTATTTCTGAACAAAATGATCGATTTGGTAAATATCCAAGTTTTTTATAAAACTCACTAGCTATTGCAGGATCAACGATTTGTTGATTTTCAAAAATAATCCAACCATTTTCATCAACCGTAACGAACCGGTCGGGAAGGCTTGCAGTGCTCATGTTTAACGCTCATTTTTAATCGATTACTTTTTGTTCGCCGTCGGGTCTTTGGTGTCCATTTTTTTAGGCACCGTGCCAGCTGGCGGCGCGGTCCCAACCGGTGTCCCCGGGCTCATTGGATTTTCAGTGGGAGGTATCTGTGATTTGGTCGTGGACGGATTTTCATCAGACGTCTGATTGTCGGAACTGATTACAGAGCCTTCATTGAACGAAATCGAATCGCCTTTTGTCGTCAATGACTTTAAAGTCCACTGATCAAGACTGGGATTGTCTGAAATATCACGAAAAAGAACGGCTTCGCCATCGATTAATCGCTCTGTAGATTCGTTTTGAGCATTGGTTTCGATAAATTTGTAAGAAAAAGAGGCTTTTACTTTTCTATCCCCTAAATCTTGGGTCCATATTTTAACGATTTCTACACTTTTAGTATCTGGCTTTTTAGATTTGATGGTCGCTTCAATCAGTTCTTTCATTTTAGACTGAATGTCCGAGTGCGTCTCGAAATCGACCGGAGAACTACTGTGCACAACATGCCAGGTCCATGATAAAAGGACTACAAAAACTATCAGACTTAAGATTTTCATCATAGAATAATGCCTCTTTTTTATGTTAGATAGTATAGCGAGATAAGTTATTATTGGCAAAATGAAACTCAAAGTTTTTTAAAATATTAGGTAAAGTATTTCCCAACTGGTAATTGATAGTTGGAAAGGATGTTATGCAGATGGATTGGATGAATTCATTACTCAATAAAAGATCACAGTTTGAAAAGAAAGTTTTAGAAAACTGGAATCAAGCGCAGGAGCTGGTCGAAGACAAGCTTTGGCAAAATCTGAAAGTGTTTTTTGAAGTCAAAGGCAT
>JAYTTH010000246.1:0-1656 GCA_043745515.1 Pseudobdellovibrionaceae bacterium
CATAACGTCTCCTAAAGTGTAGTTCCATTAAATAAAATTAAAATAAACGGTATTATTGCGGGAACAGTTTGAATCCATAGGATTCGTTTGGAAGCAGTAATTGCACCTACTATTCCGGCTACAACAACACAACCCAAGAAAAAAAGGCGAATGTGCGAAGCTACCTGGTAATCTGCAATCATAAAAGACCAAAGTAAACCAGCGGCCAAGAACCCGTTATAGAGTCCTTGATTGAATGCCATCATTCGAGTTTGTTTCGCAAACTCAGCCGACAAGCCAAATATTGTGCGAATACGTTTCTTTTCCCAAAGTACCATTTCTAAAAACATAATATAGAGATGGATCAAGCAAACTAAGCCGGTTAATACCGCAATTCCAATACTCATTAGTCCTTCTCGCAAGGGGCATCTGAAGACACGATTTGATTGTAAGCTTTTCTTTCATAGGGAGAAAGTGCGCCTTCAAATTTAAAAGTGAGATTATTATAAACTCCGTTTACACATGTTGCATAGGCTTCGCAGCGTTTTACTTTGCCAAAGCTCTTTTTGATTTCGTCGCCTACACAAGTCCTAAAAGTAAAGTTCAGACGGACATAAAAATCGATAACTTGTGGCTCATTCATTTTCAACCAACCCAAAGGGTTCGCATAGCTGCCTCTAGTGTAATAGCGATCTTGGGCACTGAAATACTCTTCATGCCAAAATGTTTTATTCCATCGAACATCACGCTTTGATTGGCTTAGGCTCAAATCACTTTCAATAATTTGTTTGCCAAAATATCGATTTTCGTAAAACGACTTTTCAGTTTGTGTTAAATCTGCAAAAGTTGAACATTTGTTAAATATTTCATGGTGCTTTTCGGTCATCGGCTTGTCACCAAGCTCTGTTCGATCTCTTAATTCTTGGTTTTTATCGCCCGCTACACGTTTGACGTTGGCAAGAATATTATTTTCACCGTTTGCTATGTCGAAATTTACCTGAGCTTTTCCAAATAAGTCTTTAATTTTACCGGCTTCACTTTCAAAACACACCTGAAATTTCATTGGCAATCGGCAATAAAGCATATCATTGCCTTCTTCGCGCATATTAGTTGAATACGCTTGGGATGCCCGAACTGTTGATTTAAAAAGTGATTTGATTTTGCTAAATTTTGTTCCCGTTGATTCTTTGATATTTTTTAGCATATCTTGCTGACCTGTAAAATCTGTGATTTTAGTTTTAAAACGAGACTGTTGCGGATAATAATCAGGTTTAGCTGTGCCGTCCGGACTATAGATAAGCTCGCCTTTTTTATCCTGTGTAATATTCCATCCCGACATACATCCATGAAAATGTTTGCGATCGTAATCATTTAGGTAAGCTTCATAGGAAAAATCTTGGTCTTGGATTTCAAGTTTCTTAGGCGTCAATGGCCGATTTGCACTAGAATCATATTCCAGAACCATTTTTTCTGGAAAGGATGTATCAGAATTGTCTTTAGCTAGCAATTTACGATCTGTCCATTTGTTGAAATCAAGTTCACCAAAAGCGCCTGGCATTTTGCGGATATTTGGAAGGGCCAAAATTCCAGCAATGATTTCAGGAACCTGAACCATGGAAACATAATCACCAAGACATCTGTGATGACCATAGCCAAGATGAAAATACTTTTCTGTAG
>JAYTTH010000247.1:0-1651 GCA_043745515.1 Pseudobdellovibrionaceae bacterium
TACAGAGCTGCCTTTGTATTGCAAAAAACACCTACTATTGAAAATCCAGCGCCACCAAGTTTTTCGTTTCCGGACCAGTATTTTAAACCCACTATGCCACTAACAGAATTGACCTCGACGGCAACACCGGAGCGCTATTTTAGTTTACAAGAACTTCGTTTTTCGAAATATGATTTTAAATATTTTTATTCTAAAACTCATCATACACTTGTCAATGCCCTCAATTGGACTGATCCGCTGTTTTATTCGGATGTTAATTTGGTTTTTTCATTGTCGGACCAGTTAGCTTTAAATTCAATTGGAATTGACTATAGCCCTTATTCGACCCATTTTAGTTTTGCCGCTTCCAATGAGACGCATTTTTATTTGAATGATACTCGGAAATTGACAACCAATTCCGCACAATTGGGCGCCAGCAATACGCTTTATGAAAAACAATTCCACTCGATTACTGCCGGCCTGAGCATTGAATCTGAAAAAAATGAGTTGTTTCAAAACGACATTGCTACGATTAAATTAAACTATCAGTATTTGAAATCGTATTTTTTGAACTATCTGCCCTACACTTATTTTTCATTTACTCCATTTTTAGAACGCTCGGGCAGTCGACTTTCACAAAGTTATCAAATGAGTGGAACAAAAATGATTTTGGATGATCTCTATTTAAGTGTAAATTTCGCTCAGCTAGATTCAGAGTATTACAAACTGGATGCCAATATTGGCAAAACCAATTCATTTAAAAAAGGCTTTTTTACACCGGTCTATTTGGCCTCCTTTTACACTTCAAAACTAACTCAAAGTGATTTCGAATTTTTATGCGAAATACCAATATCTAAATACTACTATCGATTTCCCATTTCTTTGCGCAGACTAGCTCCATTCATAGGTTTTCAAAAAAATTATTCAGACGAATTTTTTTACAACACTGAAATACACGAAATCAGCTTTGCTACTGTCGGGGTTGAAACAGAACTTTTACTGTTTCATTCTAACCCAGTACGCCTAAGACTGTTATCAACTGATATTACGATTCAAGATCGAACAGTTACAAATTTCAATGTTCAATTCAAATCGAATTTTTAAAAAAACCGACCAATATTAATTTGCACTAAAGATGTTGTGGATTTGTAGTTCTTACTTGCTATCAATGATGTGGTATAAGAATTGTTCCAGGTTTTTTGGATTTCGAAAGCGGAGTCATTGGTATTTACAGAAGCCAGGATATGAAATGCGCTTGCCAAGTAGTAAATCTCAAATTCGGGTCCAAATTCAGTTAACTCACCTTTTATCTGATAGCGAATTTTAGGAAAATACCGCCACGAATTTTTTGAATATAATAACCCAAAAAAGGTCTCGGCTTTCCATCCCGTCGCTTGAAGATAAGCTAGCCCACCACCATAGGAAAGGGGCTGCCGCAAAAAGGTCACTGGTTCGCCAGCTAAAAAATTGAACACCCGAATTTCAGAAAAAGTCATATTTAGGCGATCCTTTGTTTGAAAGTGAATATCAAACAAATTGATCTCAGAATATCCTTGGCCATAGATTATTCTATCGTTAAGCAAAGCCAGGCGCAGTTCAAGCTCTTGACCCAACACAGTAGCAGATATTAAAGATGATTTCGGCTTAGACAACAATGGACTGACTAATTCTA
>JAYTTH010000248.1:0-5999 GCA_043745515.1 Pseudobdellovibrionaceae bacterium
CATCAACTTTTTAACGTACATCGTGCTTTCCCCTAAACGTGAATATATAAAGCATTAATTATTTTTAGCTCCGCTTGTTAGCCAGTCTTCGATATCTCCGTACTCTGCAGGCGTCAGTGTTTTTAAACGCGGCATCAACAAAGACTCTGGCGTGAACTGTGGCAATGTTCGTCGATACATGAGGCTGGCCGCAGTCACAATTTTATTAAAGCTTGAATCATAAGTAATCGAGTCACCACCTGGAACCAATATTTGCTTGCTACTTGAAGTCATCAATTCATAATCTTGAATATCATACCCACCGTCGCGCTTGACAGAGTTGTGGCATTCCGTGCAGGTTTTATAAAGAGTACCACCACCCATTAATTTACTATAGGTGATTTCACCCGCAAACGGCTGGGGATTTCCAAGTTTAACAAATCCAATTCGGGCCGAAGCAGTCGCCGCCGGAATGATTACATTCCCCAGACCGGCTTCTAACTTAATCGTCAACACTCGATTTTTTTCAAATCGAATATCTCGTGCTGTTTTAATGGTTACAGTTTTTTCAGTTTGACCTGGATCGAAACTAAATGAAGAGGCTCCCAGTTTATAGTCCCAGTCGAATCTATTAAAAGTGGTACCAACCACCGAACGAGCAAGATCTAATTTTGGCGAATCCACACTTGGGCAGGTATTGCTAGGACAGATCAAATTGTATATTTCCGGCATACAGGTTGTTGCATTTACAACTCCGCTATTGCATACCGGAGTCGTATCTATTAAATAGGTAAATGTTACGACTTCCGATGTTTTTTTATCTAAAGTGGCCGTGAATGATATAGTACCCGAAGACCCAGCCAAAGCGGCTCTGGCTCCAGAAAAGGAAAGACTCACAGGCGGAGGTGGAGGCGGGATCGTGGTGGTTTCAACGTTTTCAAAATCAAAACTAATGACGTCATCTGGAAAAATAGCACCGGCAATAACGACTGCGCCCGTCGATACCAAAGCCCCAACCGCATCCTCTGTTGATCCTTTAGGAATTTTTGAATCAGCGAAAATAAAATTTGTACTGTAGTTAATGTATCGACCGTTAATTTTAGTAAAAATACCTTTGATGTGAGTATCAACAGTGGAACCAAAAACTTTAGGTGAATGGACAGAATAATATCGTTCGGTTCCCTTTAGCACTTTACGAATCATTACTGAAAACTTGGCGCCCTTAAGGTCTATAATCGGTTTGCCTTGCAGTGAAGAAAGATCCGATGCAAATGAAAACTCAACTCGTTTTTCTTCATTATCTGCCAATACTGGGATCGTTTTTCCAGAAAATCCAAAATTGGCGCGCTCTTTCAATGTCAATACTTGCTGAACTTCGCCGTTTCCACCTTTACAAAGATCATTCTCTGACAAGGCTTTAATCCAAGTCACTTTTAAATCGTTAACTGTTTGAGTGTGTTGAGATCCTGTATAGGGAGGATTGTGGCCTTCGCTTATAGAGTTAGCCGAAACTTTGGCGTAGCCAATTTGCATAAAATCTTTATACGATATGGATGTGTCTTTGTGGGCAATTTGACCTTTTCCAGGACCCTGAATATGACAAGAACCACAGTTCGTTTGTAAAAACGGCTGATAACTTCGTGAATAAAAATTCATAAGCTGATCTTCACACGGATCATCACTCAGCTTGGAATACGATTCAGCTGCCGCTTCTGTTTTATTTGCCGGCTTGCCGCAGTTATTAAATGCTACTGTTAAAAAACTTCCAACTATAACTAAAAAGGATAGTTTTTTTATAGTTTTCAATTTCATTAAGTCCCCCACATTACGTCAACTCACTTAATCGGAACCAGAACTTCATTCTTGATTCTCACCAAGAATATTGCCAGGACGAGGTTAACCGCCTGGCTAGAATCAAAAAATTATTTCTACGCTTTGGCTTTGCCGTGCAGTTTCACAATTTTATCTAACTGCAAAGTATCAAAAGTTCTATTAGTTTCCGGAATGGTCGACCAAAGGTTTAGCTTGCCGGCAAAACTTAAATAGTTGGCAAACACACCAGCCGCGCCAATTTCAGGATTTCCGCCTACTAAAAATGTAGGATCAGCCGCTTCTGAGTCGGCATCATTTTTCATATGACCAACCTGAGAGTCCGACGCTTGAACACTGTTATCAGGATCATAAGCGATCATATAAACACCGCCTGCATCGCCGCGATCTGCTGTAGGATCTACTCCCGGGATATCAGATCGTGGCGCGCCAACGCCGCCATCGCTGTTTACTATAATGAATCCTGGAGAATTCATCACGTGAAGTGATTGGACTATTTTTCCAATGAGCACACCGGCAGCATTATCCATTGCAATTGTATCAGCAAGGTTACTGCCGTGATAATCATACCCGCCTGCTTCGATACCTGCCGACCCTGTATTGTTATTAATACAATTATATATTAGGGCTGCATTTACGTAATCAGAGGAAGCGCGAGATGTGTTGTTTGTTAATCCCCAAACAGCAGAAAAAGCTGTATTTTTAATTGGATCCAAATCCAAACTGCCGGGATTTTCAATCAAAGTTGAATTATCGACATTCGCTTGCCCTAACAATCGATTCAAAAGATCACCGCCAGTCATGCTAGCTAATTTTCGTGATTGTAAAGAAGTCAATTGTTGGGAAGCTTTAAACATCTTAGTTTTTTGAGATGCATTCAACTGAGCCAATCGATCAGCAACACCCAACGCACTAACAATGTTGTCCACGTTTCTCACTATCAACGGAGCTTTGGGCATGGCAAATGCCGATGCATTGCTGACGCCAATGCCATTGTCGACTTGGCCAAGAGCCGGAAGAATTTTTCCAGTCACTCCCGCTTTGCCTAACAAATAAGAAATATCGAATTTATTAGTGTCAGAATCGTTTTGCGACTGCAATGGCATACCTACGAAATCAGTTTTTGCTAAGGCCTGAGACGCCAAATTGTTTACTAGACTTGACTGCACACCCGCAAGAAATCCAGAGCCGCTATAAAACGGTGGTTTATTTCGAAAATGACCGTCTTTGACAATCATACCAACTAGATTAGCGGCCGAACCCAACCCTTGAATTCCATAGGATGGCAATAGTTCGCGACCTTCAGTCAGTGCGATCCAATTACCGGTGGCGCGCCAGCCGCCATTTAAATTAACAGTGATTACCGGAGGCAATTTTGCCGCGGCATTAATGTGACAAAGTTCTTGCGCTTCTGCTACACCCGATTGAGCAAAGGTAGTCAGCAAAGAGGGGGCTGTTACCCAGGCCATAAAAGGGATCGCACCTGATGCTAAAAATTCTCGTCTAGTTACAGGCTTTCTACCATGATATAACTTTGGCTTTTGATTTTTAATGTCGTCCATACTACGTCTCCAATTTTTATTTAAATAAATTAATTCAAAATCGCATTCAAACTTGCAAGCATCGCTGTACACATCATCACCGCCGCTTTTCGGGAAGCAGCAACTTCCGAAGTGCCAATGGATGATGAAATAGCGCCGACAACGATATCTCTTTCTGCACTAGAGATGTCGTAATCCTTCCAGCACGATAGGGCTAAATTTGTTGCTGCTGCACTTATCATTGAATCGGAAGGTAACGTCGAAGCATTAAGGTCCCAACCAGCAAAAATTCGAGTTCCTCTGGTAATTTCTTGGTCAACTACGTCGTTACAGACTTCACCCGCAATACTGTGAACAGCCATCATCATGGGAGGGGTTAAAGAGTTAACGGCACCATAGGTTGATACACCCGCCACTTTAGCTATCAAAACGGCTTGAGTTTTAGCCGATACCGACTCAAGTCCAGTGCAACTTGATAAATGGGCGGCGATATTTGTGGAACCTACAAGACTGGCAGTTTTGGCTCCTGGAATGACATCAATTTCATTTGGATCTTTGCACGAGGCTTCCAGTGTTGATGCTATATCGGCGCTACCTTCTGGATAGAACCCGCCTTCGGAGCAACCATTACCAAAAACAACTAGTGCACACACCATGACTACTGCGGCCTGAAGAACCCGTACGGCTCTTTTTACCTTAATCTGTTTGCTATCACTCATACTAAATCCCCCCTAAACATGATTCGTTTGCTACAATTCGCTGAAATAAGTATTTGATGTTGTAGTTACGTTCCGTACTAGAAAACTCATCAGCCACCTTTTTAATAAAAGCATCATCCTTCGTTGTCGCGTCCCGCTTACAAACGGTAAAAAACACACGCTTGGCCATACATCTTGGGAATGCTTTGCTTTCAGCAATCGCTTTTCCAAATTCTGGAAGGCCTTTTCCAGACATTCGAGTCCAACCAAAATTATTTTTGTTAGTTCCATTATTCGCGTCATTGACCCAGCTATCGTCTTTCAAAATTTTTCCATCAATATAGGTCTGTTCGTTGTGATTCATTTTCCTTGCTACCAAAGGTGCATCTGGATGAATTCTCATAACAATAGAGTTATCTTCATTGGCATTATCATTTGTTGAATTAGGAACCAGCGCCGAGTGTTTCAAAAATCCATTAGAAAATGTCATAAACGCGAAGGCCGGTTTAAACCCATCTAAAATAGTATGACAGGCACGACACGATGAAGTGAATTTCGAACGGCTGCCGCCTGGATTACGATCAATATCTCGCCCGATTGGATCTTCTGGACCAGCCGAATCCGCCGCATTTTCAATCGGAGTGCACGTGAATTCGCGCAAAGCAAATTCCACGTTCCGACGATTTGTGCCAGCAATCATATGCGACATGGCCCACTGGCGTGTCGTGAATAGACCAGATGACCAAGAGTTATCTACTGCTTCAAATATAATATTATTTATATTATTATTATTGGTGCTCAAATTTCCATTTGTAGAACTGGCTTTCAATATAACTTGTTTGCGTTTAATTAAAACGGCCTTTAAATCATAGTTGCCCTGATCTAGCGAATCATAGTGGTTATTTGAGCGCAAAATATCATCGATATCATCGCTTGTAACAGCTGATTTCGCAGGATCGCCCATGTAAAAATAATTTCCATACAACAGTTCTTTGGCGCTAATGTTGTCACGAACTGTTCCAATCACGGTTGCTGTGAAATCGTTCAACGGATAGGCAATCGTTTCATCGCGATTGGCCATTTTTCCCGCAAAATTTCGTACGATGATGTTGTAAAACAAAGGGTGCTCAGTGATTAAGGCGGCTGCACCGACAGCATCGTTGGCCGCAATTTTCGCTTCCATTTCTTTTAATATGGGATTGTAAATTGGTGTTTTAGCACCAGTTAATCGTTCATAAATTTCTGAAGCACGAATTAAATTTGCAGTTCTTGTTACTGCTAATATAGGAAACACTTCATTCTTTACGATTTGATAAGCACTGCCTAGAACTTCAGCTTTATTCAAAGCCTGACAATAAATTGCCAACCGATATAACTTACCTTTCCAATAACGATTTGGATTATTTGCATTAGCAGAACTTGCCGGGTAGGACTTGAATGACTCGGGCTGCGTCAGAATATTAGTACTTGGAACATAGTCATTACCCACATTCAAATAAGCCTGATCTGTCCAACGAGCAAAATAAGTCGCAGGATCGCCACCAGCAAAACCAGTTGTTGTTGATCTAGCTGGATAAATATTTCCATTTCTATCTGACAAATACAATGTGGCAAAGCCAGTTGATTTATCTAATGTAAATATAATTTTCTGTTTATAACTAGTTGCAGGACGACCCAGTCCGACAATCAATGCAGCCGTATTTGAACTCATCACAGGCTGCGCAAATAAATTTCCTGAATTAGGATTTGTGACTGCGGCCATAAAGCGATCGCCCATTTCATACACTTGGCCCAATGCAAAGTTAACATTGAACTGAGTGGATTTATCTGGCAGCACTCGATCGGTAAAATCACGAGACATACTAACTATTCGCAGTGGTTGAAGCATTCTTGTAACATTGTTATCCGCTGGAAACTGACCAGTGCGTTCTTCAACTGTTTCATTGTTTTC
>JAYTTH010000249.1:0-5944 GCA_043745515.1 Pseudobdellovibrionaceae bacterium
TTCTGGAAGTACCCAAGGCGGTCGCGCAGGGGTTGATCCGCTTTTAACAGCGTACGTGGAAGTACCAACAGAGATCACCAGTCTTCGCGGTCTAGTTACTTCAATCAAAAGCACCGCGGGGGCTACGTGCGGCTTGCTAAAATCAGGAAATGTAAAATGTTGGGGAAGTGGACTTTTCGGGGATCTTGGCAATGGTTCGCTCGCTGATAGCTTTAGGCCGGTGGATGTTATAGGAATTGCCAATGTTAAAACTTTGGTTTCAAAATCAAACAATCAATTCTGTGTTCTTCAAATTAATGGACAAATTTTTTGTTGGGGAAATTTGGAAGCCCCATTTAATGCGGTTATTTCTACGCCTGCTCCGATCTATCAAGCTGGCGGAATTCGCTCGATAACAGCTGGTGCCAGCGGGAATCTCTGTATCCTTCAAAACTCTGGCGCCGTCGGATGTTTAGAACTAGGCAGCGATCGGTTCACCTTTAATCTGGTCATAAAACCAGAACTGACTGGTATAGACAAAATCGTCGGTGGAAATGCTCATGCGTGCGCGCTTTCATTGGATCGACGAATCAGTTGCTGGGGGTCTAATAACTTTGGAATGCTTGGGTACATTCTGTCACATGATAGCTATGAAATGACCCCTAAAGAAATCGCCGACTGGCAAGGGGCCGTCGCCGTTTCCGCATCTTCCTATCGCACGTGTGCGCTTATGCCCGATACAACAGTCCGTTGCGCTGGCTATGATAGCGGCATCGCCAAAGACCTAGCTAGAACATTCGGAATCTTAAATCTTAATATCAATATTTATACAAAACCCAGTGCACCGGAGTCGGTAGTTTCTGGACGCGGATTCAATTTCAATGGACAGTGTGTAACTACACAATCGGGCGCAATTAAATGCTGGGACACCTCTACCACAGCGGACGATTTCACGAATCCTTCAAATTTATTTAGTCGCCAAGGTAATGAAATCGCCACCCAATGGATCAACGTGCCGGCTAAAAACATAGATAATCTACTTTTTAGTACTTACCTGGACAACCAACGGACCCGACTGTCCAGCGGCTGTTATATAGATTCAGACAGCACTGTGAAATGTTGGGGCAGCAATTCGTCGGGTCAACTAGGAAATGGATCAAACACAGACTCTGTCGATCCAGTAACCGCAATCGGGCTAACCGGAGTGATTAAAATTGGCGAAAATGGCACAGGATCACGATGCGCGCTGACGAATCAGAAAAAGTTATTCTGCTGGGGCTATAACAGCTATCAAATGTTTGGAGGCCTAGTTGATCGAACAGTCAGTTTTCCAGTTGAAATAACAGCCGTTTCCAAAGTTGTCGATTTCAGTCTCGACAGTTCAAAAATCACAGTGTTACTTGCCGATGGAACTGCGAAAAAATGGGGCTTTCTAAATGAAAATACTCAAACAATGCCAATAGATTTAGGCTTAACTGGAATTGCAAAATTCTACCCACAAGCTGATTGCATGCAATTAAAAACTGGCAGCGTTATGTGCCGAAAAAACCCGCTGAGTGAATTAATTTATGAGTTAATTCCCGGGTTAACCGACGTTTCAGATATCACTTTGTTAAATTCCGCGACCTGCGCCGTCTTAAATTCTGGCACGGTAAAATGTTGGGGAACAAATCAATACGGCGATGTAGGAACCGGAAATCAACTAAGCACCTTAAATCCAATAGTTGTTAACGGCGTCAGTGGTGCAAAAAAAGTATTTATGGATCAACGAGGCAGCGCCTGCGCCTATACCATTGAACCCAATTCAAGCCATATTTTATGTTGGGGCAACACCTGGCAAAATGAAAATCCAACGTTGAACACGTATTCAATAGACTCGCTTAAAAACTCGGCGCCCTTATTTGATAACACCAATCATGCTGGAACTTACATAACCGCTAGCGGCCGCATAAAGACGTTTGATTCCATTCGAATTTCAGGAGGCCCTTTTAATTTGCTGACGATCAAATAAGAACTGGCCCCTCAGCCGAAGTGGCCAATTACAATTGAATCCATGGTCCATTGCCAGAACAAAGAGACTTCTTTTTCATTTTTTGCCTGCAGCGAAACGGCGGCTGGTTTCTTATTTACAAAATACTCGCCGTTTAAATCTTTATCCATTTCAGAAGCAGCAAGAAAAACACTTGTTTCAGAGCCCGCCTCGACCGAATCGCCTTCTACATTGAAGCCGATTTTTAGTAACTTAGTTGTTATCACTCCGGGGTGAAGTGAGTAGACATTTATGCCTGATATTTTCCAAGCCTGCGCTAGCTGCCGAGCCGTTATGACATTGGCAAGTTTACTAGCAGCGTAGGCCGGATAGGCACCAAAGTTAGTGTCGAAATTATAATCATGGTTATCAATCCGCCCGCGATTGTGGGCGATGCTTGCGACAAAAATTACGCGGGGTTGAGTGGACTTTTCAAGCAAAGGCTTTAACAAACAAGTTAGTAGCGTCGGGCCCAAATGATTAACCGCCATCGTCAGCTCAAACCCATCTTTTGATTCTAAGCGCTGGGTTTGATAAGTTCCGGCGTTATTCAATAGAACATCAATATCTGAAAATCGTTTTAACAAATCACTGACCCCGGACTTTATGCTAGCAAACGAAGAGAGATCAAAAACACTGGATTCCAATTCTAGCGACGGGTTCTTAAGATTCGTTTTAATTTCTAAAATAGCTTTTTCAACACGGGCTTTGTCCCGACCATGAACTATCACCTGATGACCTTTGCCAGCTAATATTTGAGCTGTCATTTTACCGATGCCATCGGTTGCGCCAGTTACTATAATCACTTTTTTCATTTTAACTCCAAAGCTTGATCCTATTTGAAAACCTAAAATTTTCAATACTTGGAATCTAAAGTAGCGACATCTGAGTTTGCTCGTCGGCTTTATCGAGTCGCACACCCAATCCTAATAATCGTATAGGATCTGAACGCTTAGCCAATATATGTTCAAGTAAATTCTGAAACTCGTGGAAGCTGGAATCTCCGCGATATCGACACTCATGAGTCGTTTGTTTAAAATCAAAATATTTAACCTTAACTACAAGCGTGCTCACTTGAGGCGCATCCTCGCTTTCCGAATTCAAATACTTTTGAAATCGACTATGCCATTCATGATAGATTCGAAACAAAGTCTGCATCAAGGCCAAAGGGTCAGAAATATCAGTCCCAAGCGTTTCCTCACAGGTAAATGATTTTCGCTCGCCATCAGCGCTGACTTTGCGAAAATCAATACCATGACTCATGTAATACATGTCTAAATAGCGGCTTCCAAAAATTCGTTTTAATTCCGGCAGACTACGATTTTGAATATCCGAGCACGTAAATATCTTTTGAGCATTCAATCGCTCTCTTGATTTTTGGCCAATGCCGGAAATATATTTTATATCAAGATCCTTTACGAATGCCCTTCGATGCACCGGTGGAATGATATACAGACCATCTGGTTTCATCCAATCACTGGCCACTTTTGCCAAAAATTTATTGAATGAAGCTCCTGCTGAAATCGTCAATCCCGTTTTTAAAAAAACTTTTTGTTTAATTTCTTTGGCCACGTCCCGCGCCAGTGTCGAACTAGGCAGCTTAGTAATATCCAAATAAGCTTCGTCTAAAGAAAGACCCTCTACCTGATCTGTGTAGTGATGGAATATTTCAAAAACATCACTACTGGCTTTGCGGTATTTTTTAAAGTTAGGCGGCAAGATCAATAGTTTAGAGCATTTTTTAGAAGCTAAACTTGAAGACATTCCGGATCGCACCCCAAACGAGCGAGCTACGTAGTTGGAAGTGCATAGCACACCTCTAGAATTAGCAGGCCCGCCAATCGCCAAGGGTACTGTTTTTAATGCAGGATTGTCGCGCATCTCGACTGCTGCATAGAAACAGTCTAAGTCAAAATGCAGAATTCGATCCTTAGTCCATTTAGAAACAAAGTCCTCGCCTAGCAGCAAGGACTGAGTGGATTGATCTATCATATGTAAAGTATATTTACATATGATTTACATATCAAGTATTTTTTTATTGCGCGTAGATCGGTTTTACCACATCCATCTGCCCATCTAACGTCACGCTATTGCTTAGCGATCGATTGGACGGCATTAAAAGCATTAAACCGCCAGAACCGTGACCTTTTGTAAATGTCACAGTTTTAGCTGATTTGGCCGCTACAGGAACCGCTAAATCATTGAACATATAACTCTGACCTAGTTCTGTTAAATCTAGCTTTCTCCACTGTTTTTCATCTGTGTCTAAATAATCGTCTTCTTCAACATTGTAACGCTCGCCACTGGTCGAGGCCACTTTGAACGACACCATGCCTGTCTTCTGAGGATGAATTTTAGCGATGTCCGCGACCACCAAGGCAACTGTTGAATTATTCAACGGCATCATTGGCTGAACATCGTCCACTGCAGAAACATACGTCAAAGGAATCGGCTTTTTCATGGCTACACTGGCTTCATATTGCATCCGCAACGCATGCGCCACATTGGCATTAAGCAAGAGTGAAACAAATTGGTTTGGTATAGGAAGCCCTGGAAGACTGCCTGATGTAACGCCCGCTAATTCCTGATCTGCTTTGCCATCATCATCTGTATCAAATAAGACTGAGAGTTCACACGACTGCCAAGTGGTTAAAGGCTCATATAATTTGAATCCAAAATAAATTTTGCCTTTTACAATTTTGTAACCAACTGCTTGCACATCACAGGCGCGCGACGTTGTACCCTCGTCATCCGGGCTGGTCAACTTTCGATCATCTAGCGCAATCAAATTCAAAGGAACCGCCAACCCGTCTTGAGAAGAATTATTTTTCAGCGCCAATTCAACCATCGCGCCGTCAGAATCCGCAGCCGATGTAGAAAATACTTTCAATGATTCAGCTGACAAATCAGATATTTTCCTTACAATAGCTAGCACCGGTATTCTGAAAATTTCAACATCCCCCTGGACAAATTGAACAATCCCGTCCACTTCAGCGATTGATTCCTTTATTTTACTAGCATCCACTGTGATTTTTAAGCCCAATGTCCCAGCCATTTTAGGGCCCATAGAAACATCAGCTTCATTTATTGAAATCGCAGGATGACCTTTGAAGCGAACTTTATACGACACGGGATCCGCATGAAGGTTTCTAATATTCACTTCTTTATAAAGCACTTTTTTATCTTCAATTCTTACCTCGCCTAAACTTAAGGCGGCTGGTTCAGAGGCAACCAACGCACCTAATGCTTTGTCGACCTGCACACGGCCAGCTCCCATTCGAGACACAGGATAATCTCTTTTACTTTCATCATGAATAGAAACAGCAGTTCCCATAGCAACCGATTTTAATTCTGTGACGCTCAATTCTGGATAAAACTGTTTTAAAAGCGCCATGACACCCGTCATATGAGGACCCGACATAGAGGTTCCCGACATCGCGACGGTTTCCTTACCTTTACCCATAAGCGCAGAAATAATTTGCTGCCCGGGTGCTGCAATTTCAGGTTTTATCAAAGAGTCTTCTGATCGAGGACCGCGCGACGAAAATTCTGCCAGAGTATCAATCAAATTTGCTTTCTCAATCACCTTACTAGATTTGAGCTGAACAAAGACATCGCTGGCTTTGGCCACTTCTTTTTTAATTCCCTCACCAACTAATTTAGTGACCATCACCGACGGAATGCCTACTTTGCCTTCACCACCCATCACGATCGGTCTTCCATCGGCATTATTTACCATTACAACGCTGACCGCACCGGCGGCTTCAGCCAATTTTATCTTTTCAATAAATGGATTTCCACCACGATCAATCAAAGCGGCATTGCCTTTTAGTGCAGCGGCTTGCTCGGGAGTTAACGGTTTGTTAGCTAAACCGATATAAACCAATTTATCTTTTGTCTCGGTGGTGATTTCTGCAATTTTTTTAGAAATATCAC
>JAYTTH010000250.1:0-5942 GCA_043745515.1 Pseudobdellovibrionaceae bacterium
CATGGCCGCTTTTAGCACATTGCTCGGAATTGCTTCAAATGAAAAGCCGCTAACTATGTGTAACTTGGTCGAACCTTAGCCAACCGTATAGGCATATAACAGTAATTCTAACCATCGACAGGGAAAATAGATGCATCATCTGAGTATCGTCCAATACTAGAACCGAGATGAACTCTGTTGGACTATAACTTAAAAGAGAAGGAAAAAAACAACGCTAATTTTCAATAACTGATCGCCAAAGTGATTGGACTGGGGCGTAAGATCTAATAAAATTTTTTGTATCATTTGTGCTAACTGGTTCATAGGCTTGAGTTACAAACTTCTCAGGCGTAATTTCTAACGACAGTGCATTTTTAAAAATAGTTTCCAGGGCAGCAAGTCGCCCCAGCAATCTAAGTTTAAGTTTGGAAATTTCTGCCGGGTGAATCGTGAATACCGATACGGGGCTCGTTTCCATTAAATTCAATTTTAAATAAAGTTCTTTGAACTGGTACCACGCATAGTGCACACTATGCCGTGGAGCTCTGCCAATGCCTGGATAATTTAAATTCTCTTTAGGAAAAAAAATGTCTTCATTGACAATAATGTCAATCTCAGCCCTACTATTTGTTGTTCCGGGCCGCTCAGCATCAAGCGAAATGTAGTTATCTTTTCCGATGGCTCCGCCCACCCGCAGAATAAGAGTCTCCCCTAGCTCAGACAGCAGTTCCATTTTATGTTTTTGTTGTTCAAACGATTTGTAGGAATCTAAAACGCTCTTTGGGGTCAACAACTCGGCATTTTTCAAGGGGCCAAATATTCGAATAATTTCCTTTTCTTTGCCTATATCAGGAAGACTCAAAAACTCGAAGACCACATCGCCATATCCCGAAGGCCGATGTCTAATTTGCCCTAGTTGTAACTTTTGATAGTATGTTCGGGTCGCTTTCATCAGTTCAAGATTGATCAGCCAGGGCAAATAATGACCGGCGATTTCATGGGATACCATAATCGTTAAACTCATAGGCATTTTACCTTCCGCCATTAGGCGTGTAAATGACGAGTCGTCTAATTGATCATAGTCGCCAATTTCCCATTCAATTATATCCGGCATCGGATCCCGATTTGGCCTCAGCCACTTCCATTGCGACGTTTTTTTATTTTTAAATCCAACAGCCATATCTAACCTATCTTTGTCGTCCACTCCTATTGGCAATCGATTGATCGCTTCAAAAAGCTCAGTTACGGTTAAGGGCCTGTCACTTAATTTTCGTAAAATAGAATGGCCAGAGTGCCAGTTAAGATTTAAATGTGATTCCAACCGCTCTAAACCTTCTTTGTTGACTGTTTTAAAAATTAGTTGTTTCCATTTTTCAATATCGACAGCTCCATCGCGCTGGATGGAAAATAGATTTAAGGGTTCAGCGCGTCGACTTAGGCTTTTTTTTGCTGACAATTGATAGAGATCAAGACATTTCGATCCCCCAAATGAATGTCCGGTCGTTAGAAATATCGATAAAAACACATTCAAAACAAATCTAAATTTCATGTCGCCTTTGAGGGTTAGCAACTGAATGGAGAATCCACGCAATTCAATTTACTAAAAGGCTGCAAGCAATGGGCCATTAAAACGCTTCACAATGAAATATTCACGTACATACCCTAGGTTCAATAAGCTCTGTGGTTACATTTAGGTTAAGTTTTTAAGCTTAAGTTTTTTGACTAAAAACCGATCAATTTAATATGATTAATTTAAAATGTATTTTGTTTATTGCTTCATTTTGGATCGTTGGGTGTTCTATCCACACAAGTATTTCCAGCCTGAATTTGCAAGAGTCTTCAATTAGTCTCAAAGGTGCCACGCCCCCAACTTTACCAGAGGGTTTAACCGACGGAACATTTTATATTTCTTTAACCCAATCCCCAGTTTTGAGCTGGTACGCTGCTGTCGAAAATGGTTCCCAATTAGCTAAATATCAACTTGCTTTGGGCACTACGATTGGTTCAATCGATGCCCTTTCTTGGACAGATATTGGACTTGTTACCAGTTATCAGGCACTGGGTTTGAATCTCGTCAACGGTGTTACCTATTACCCTACTATTCGAGCGATCGACACCGCCGGAAATATTAGCAATGTCATTAGCGGCGATGGCTGGGTTGCCGTATCTGCACCATCAAATATCACCTCTATCGATGATGATAGTGCCAATGCTTCACTAACAGGCTCACCGACAATCTCTTGGGTCTATCCTGGAACTCTTGTTTCTGGGCCGGCTGGGTTTCGCTATGAAATTGCTATCGGTACAACTGCAGGCTCAAGTGATATCTTAACTTGGACGAGTGCTAGCACGGCGACGTCTTTTGCGGCGGTAGGTTTGTCGCTGATATTGGGAAATCGCTATTTTGCCAGTGTGCGAATAAAAGATAATTCCGGGACAATTTATTCTACCAAGCAAGGAGATGGATGGTATGTCGTCCAAGCTGTTACGTCAGCTGCTCGGTACGCAAACGCACTCAATTGGAATACTTATGTACTTCGATCGAACGGCACTAGCTCTTGCACAGGCACAACTTATTTTGATTGTATACATGGCGGAGAAGCCAGAAAAGTTACCTATGCGACCGCTGGATCCTGCACAAACTACACAATAACTGACGAGCTCAATGCTTTTGATTGGGCCTGTGATGCAACGGGCGGGGCAGGAAATGTCTTTTTTTATTCACGGGGACTAAAATTTTCAAAAGGCCTTGCTGATTTAGTAAACTCAACCTCGTGGAAAAACAATCGCGTGGTAATTAGCTTAAGCGGCGTCCCCGTTGCGGCCAGCTCTAGAAGCGCCTGGTGGACAAATTCTGTTCTTGGACTTCCAGATACTAGCTCGCCCCAAACCCTTGCTGCCAATACTATTTACACAGTTTCGACAAACTCCACCGTCCTTTTCGGCTTTGCTGTGTCGGCTGGTACTGCTGTTGTGACAATGCCGGGAGCAACCGTAAATGCGGGTCCTGGCGACCTCTCTCTAATTACAGCCATTGGAAACTTCTATTGGCTTGAAGGAAATTTTAAAGGCGCCAGCGACTTTGGAAATCTTCTTAGTGGCAGCAATTACCAATATGCGGTAGTTCGAAGACTCAATGCCTCTAATTTTAATGTTGCACTCGGGGACCAGGGAATGACCAATGGCACTCAGAAAAGTTGGTATTCGCAATTGCATTTAGCGTACAACTCGTTTGCAGGTATCGTTCAGAAGTCTGGACGCAATATATTTTCTGACATTGTTTTATCAAATAACGGAATAGGCTTTTATCACGGCGATATTACAAATGATAATATTTTAAGAAACATCCTTGCCATTAATAATTCTGGCGAAGGGCTTGGTGGCTACAACAGTTATAGAAACTTAATGCAAGCAGTGACACTGCTTAATAATGGCACTGGTTACAATATGTGGAATAACACAGATAATGTTATTCATAATATGGTTTCATTGAATTCGGGTGTAAGCCTGGATCCCCACAATGACACCAAATTAACAGTAAGTCAGGTAGTTTTAGAATCAATAAACTTGCTCCTAAATACAACCTTGAAATTTACAAATAATCTCTTACTGGTAGGCGGGTTTCCTAGTTGTATAGTTAGTGGTGGTACAAATCCTGGCCTAGTGAATGGCACATGCGCCAATCAAGGATCATCCAATGCCTTGCATATTTCACTAACAAGCCTCGGAGTCGCTACTTTTAAAGGCTCGTTGATTGCTACCGATTCGTCAAATCAATCTAATCTATTGGGCGCAGCCGCTTTTTCGTCTATCACTGATTTTACTCATTTTAGTAATCTCTTTCGCGCCTGGATGCCAGATTTCACATTTCCTTCGACAAGCACCCAGGGACCATGTAGTTCAGGAAATTGTCGAATCTTCGATGCTAGTTTAAAATCAAGCGATACTTTATTGCGAAACACCACGGGCGATGGTTCTAGTCAAAACGGCGCCTTTGTAAATGGAGCAGCCTGCCCTTCTAGTATTGGTGGAAACGTCAATACAACAACAATTGCAACAGCCCCAAAAACTTTTCTTACCAACGCGATGGAAATATTCGGCGAAGGCGGCAATAATAATGGCCTTTGTGAGTCAAACGAGTCTTGTTTGTATATGCCAAACTTTGGCGCCTATCAAGGTAGCGGTGACTTTTGGAATAACAGTTGCACATTTTCAAACGGGACTATTACAGGCGTAAAAATGTACGGATTTCCGATTAATTAATGCTTCGAAAACTCAGCTTGCTTTATCTTTAGCACGTCTGTTGCTGCCAGGGCGCAAAAGTCCTGTGCAGATTTTTATTCTAGTTACAATAGTATATTGCGGCCCTCTTTTTTTGAAAAAGACAGTTTTGACGGTGCTGGCCTTTCCCTCAAATCCGTAAGCTTTGAAGAACCGAACTATAGCCAAATAGCCGTTCCGGTTGAACATACCCCAGTCCCAATGGTTAAGTTTCGCTATAGAGTCAGTGATGTCAACTACCCACGTATCCCATCATGGAGTGAAATTGTTCAACCAGACCTCAGATACAATCCGAAAGTTCTAGTGGGTGATTTTTTAAAGTCTCATAGTTATCAAGTTAAGGATGTAAATCTTTTATGGCCACATGCCACGGTCAACTTTGTTTCCGGCGATCTTCTCCCCCAACGTACTTACGCAGTTCATTTTGAAACTCCAGAAACTCAAAAGTTGTCGCAAGAATTAGGGAAAGTGGTATGGCTTGAGAAAACATTTCAAAGCCATCAGAATAATAAATTCGATTGGACAACTCTCTATCTCAAAGAGTTTCGTTGCGTGACCTCTGATGGTCAGTTAGTCTCCGATTTGAAAATAAAACCCGAAACTGAGATACTTCGTGTCGGATTTAGTATTACTGCTGAGACAAACGAGTCGATAATACATCAGGAGCTATTTTCAATTGCAGAGTCTATTCAATTCACAATAGCTCTTCCTGACACAACTAATGTAGCAGATTTTTTGTCGTTTAATCCGCGACTGGCTAATGCGGAAGGTGCCTTTCACGGTCTTGGGGCCTATGACACCGAAAAAGCGATTCAGGTTGTAAGTAAATTTGTCGCTTCCATGAAGAAAGTAAAAAATCAAATTTATGCGAGGGACATTGTTAGACAAGGGCCTGAATCTGTAAAAAGGGAGATGGAAAAGATCGGGTATTACAGCGATAGATATCGAATTAATCGGTTCAATCAGCAAAAAGGACAAACAGCTCAATACAGATTTGCTGGACTGGATAGAGAAATTTCACTTCTTGAATTTATTGTGGATATTCTACAACAAGACGTCATCCCCCATGAGCTTGGACCGTTCGGAGAAATGCATGGAACTTGGGTACATCAAGCTCAATTTATAGCCGGTTACCGAGATCTTGAGAGTATAGAACGATCATATTTTAAATCGTTCTTAACAGATTATATGTCGGGAGAGGGCGTAAATTGGACTCTTTGGAATTTGCTATTTGATTCTCACGGGCCAGGAGTCCATGGCGTGAAGTTTTGGCGAGACCTCATCTCGTTAGACAAATAATTTGCTTCTCGCCTGCTTCCTAAAAACGCATCAAAGGCAGATCAGGCGAAATATAGGCTATGCGAAAAGTTTGTGATCTATTTTATGGACCACAAAATGTCACAAAGCCCAACTCATGAGGCTATTCATGTGGGAATTCATAGGGGCTGATCCAATGTTTTGGCCAATTGAAACTTGGATTGATCGACGCTCAAAAGCAAAAAGATTTCACAAATTATGACCGGATAGTATTCATTTGATTGTTGACAGGATATCGTTCTAACGTAAGCATGAAATCATGAAGATAATTTTATATGTATTTTCTTTGAGTTTGTTTTTAGGCGTTGTTGAAGCGAGATCAACCTCAGTTGAGACCGTATTTAAAAGCAACAAAGTACATCTCG
>JAYTTH010000251.1:0-1634 GCA_043745515.1 Pseudobdellovibrionaceae bacterium
TGATCTGTATGAAATTCTATCGCTTTGAATTTCCAGTTATGGTCCATACCATCTACGCTTGCGGCAACGGATAGCGCTTCGTCACTGACCCCTGGGGCACCCACCACATAAGGCGTGTCACCGGCATTACCCGCTGCTGCTACAACAACTGTTCCCGATTGAGTCAAATTTCTAATCGCCAAACGATACATATCCCGAGGACCACCGAAACTTGAACCTAATGACAAATTAACTACATCCAGGCGGTCATCTATATTTCCATCCCCATTTGGATCGGCAGCGTACTCAAGGGCTGCGATCACGATTTCATCCGATGTTCCGCCTTCTTTTCCAAAAACTTTTAAAGCGAAAAGTTTAGCTTCGGGTGCAATGCCATCATAGGATTTAATTCCATCACCAACACCGGCGACCGTACCTGCCACATGGGATCCATGCCCTGCTTCATCGATCGGATTTTCATCAGGCGTGGGGATGCGACCACTGCCGTCAGGATTGTTCGATCCAAAATTAGAACCCACGAAATCGTAACCACCCACAACTTTTGCATTTGGAAAAAGAGCTGATTTCATAGCAGGATTGATGGCTTTGAATTCGTCTTCTGACCCATTTCCACCAAGCATTGAATGGGTGTAGTCGATTCCAGTATCTATGATACCGATTCGCATTCCTTGGCCGCGAATATTCTTATCTGCCGCGAATTTTGTTCCAATAAAAAGGGATGAATTGTTTTGGGCAATATTTGGAGTCGGCGTAGCCACTTCGCCTTCTAAAAACTCAGGACGATCAAAGGACTGGCTCATTTCTGCTTTACGAATCGAAGTCAAATTGCTTATTTTAGTGTACTCATCGGCTGACACTAATACAGCGACTCCGTTAATGATGTATTTATACTTCATCAATACAATACTGCTTGGACTAATTGCTTTTAAATTATCAATAAATGTTTTTTGTTCCACTTCAATTTGCTTTAGCAATTCGGCGTCAATTGTTTTTTTCAACTGATCTGTTTTCAATGCTTCAAACAAGGCCGGTGTTTTTAATCGAAGTAACGCTACGAATTTCCCCTGAAGAGTTCCACGATTGCTGAATATGGCTGGGTCTTTCAAAGCATCGGTGTAAATTCCATTGGCCATTTTGTCGTCTTTCTTTTGGCAGGCCATTGAAAGAACAAGCCCAAAAAACAAAATCCCCTTAATAAATTTAGTCACCCCGACCCCCTGGTTCCCATTTGAATCCAACCACTACCTAAAAGTCTAGGAAAACAAATTCCGTACCAAATCAAAAATCGACGCGTCATAAGCGAACGTTATCTATCGAATAAATTTTTACGTTTGATTTTGAATTCAAAACCAGAAATTCTTCTGAAAGTTTTATTCGAGGCTGGCCTTGCAAATGCAATCTGCCAAAGGCAAACAGACAAACCCAAACAAAATATTTCTTTGAATTTCTGTGGATAAATACAAATCTGTCTCTTGATGAAATTATCTGAAACTTATAGTCTTCACGATTGTAAATTTGTGCACGACAATGGAAACAAAAAATGAAGCTCGCCGGGGCAAGCCCCGCAGTTTCATGGGCTCCGGGGAATCTTGCGTGATTTTGATCTAGCTTCTACTTTCGGGAAAAGCTCCCCC
>JAYTTH010000252.1:0-5932 GCA_043745515.1 Pseudobdellovibrionaceae bacterium
TGCGCAACGAACTCTAACAGCGTTTTTGGGTACTTTGGTTTTGCCACTACTTTTACTACTCAAACCACTAACCTTAGTCAACCGTATAGGCATATAAAAGGATTTTCTGATGGTGCGCCTCGTATATCACCATTTTTTGGAACCGGATTTTCTCATGAGTATGAGCAAAAACTGACTTGGATGTTTCAAGGTTCTGGAGAATTTACTTTTGAAATCAATTATTTTAAAGGCGGAAAAATTAAACAGACGATTACTATTAAGTAAAAGCTGGCCCAGATTGGAAAGAAAAATGGGCCGACTCTTTTTCTATTTTTTTATTTTAATACTTTCGATTTTTACAGTTTCCTCAGGAACGTCATCAAAAGGAATGCCTTTTGGCGTGTTTTTAACTGTCGTTTTTACAGCCTTAATCGCATCAACAACTTCAGACCCTTTGGTGACTTTGCCAAACACGGCGTAACCCCAACCAGCAGGGTCCTCCGATTTAAAATTTAAAGCGTCATTGTCTTTAACATTTATAAAAAATTGTGCGGTAGCAGAATGGGGATCGGGAGTTCGGGCCATAGCAATTGTGTATTTGTCATTTTTTAAACCATTGTTAGCTTCGTTTCGCACCGGTGGTTTTGTTGGTTTTTCATTTAGATCAGCAGTGAAGCCGCCACCTTGAATCATAAAATTTCCAATCACCCGGTGAAAAATAGTCCCATCATAAAACTTGTCTTTTACATAGGCGCGAAAATTTTTTACTGATCTTGGTGCTTTGGCTTGGTCGAGTTCGACAACGATCGTCCCTTTTGAGGTTTTGATCTCTACCGATGGATTCTTAGCCCAGGCAAGTGAACTTAGTACTAGTAAAATCCCAATTTTAAACATCAATGACTCCTTGATATTTAAAAATCTAGGAGGCCTTGGCGAGTCTGTCAATACCAATGTCTTGTTTGCGTTTTCGGGTCCGTCGATCACATTCAGTTTCGCAGCGATTTTCCGATGTGTTAGTATATGGCAAATTTACCTCCCAAAAGCGCACCGCCTCCCGATTGGAAAAACGACGCCGGTCCAATCAAAAAATTTTTGAATGATATTTCAATTACTGAAATCATGGTCAATCGTTATGATAAAATATTTATCGAGCGAAAAGGCGTCATAGAAGAAACAGATGGAAAGTTTGACAACGCAGAACATTTTTTAAGATTTGTCCAAGCGTTGGCTGTTAGTGTCGGGCGAGAATTGAATCGCCGCAATCCCTTTTTGGATGCAAAACTTCAAGATGGGTCTCGAATAAACATCGTGATTCCACCAATTAGCGTCGAGAATCCATCAGTTACCATTCGTAAGTTTTCTCCAGTTATGATACACTATAACAACTTGATTCATCACGGAGCCTTTGATGAAAAAATTGTCTATTTTTTAAATCAAGCCGTGTTGGCTAGGCAAAATATCGTTATTAGTGGTGGAACAGGGTCAGGGAAAACAACTCTGCTTAATTTATTGTCCCAATTTATCCCAGTAAAAGAACGAATAGTTACGATTGAAGATACCTGTGAGCTTCAGCTTTCAGTAAAAAATATTGTTAAATTGGAATGTCGTTCATCTGTAGGCGATGTGCAATTTGACATCAAGGATTTGCTTAGAAATGCCCTTCGGATGAGGCCTGATCGCATCATTATCGGCGAGGTTCGAGGTCCAGAGGCTATGGATATGCTAGTCGCCATGAATACAGGTCATGATGGCAGCATGAGCACCTTACATGCAAACTCCGCCCATGATGCTTTACGTCGCATTGAAGCCATGGTCTTAAGAGGAGCGAGTGATATCCCCATATCGTCAGTTCGGCAGGATATTGCATCGACGATCAACCTCATTGTTCAAGCGGCACGGTCGCACGATGGGACTCGGCGGGTTACTGAGATAGTTGAAGTCTTAGAAAAAGACGGAGATGAATACAAAACAGCTCGAGTTTTTGAATTTGATCAGGTAAGAGGATTTCGATCTACCGGACATATGCCTCGTTTTGTTGTCAACAATCAAAATAATCGGGTGAAATTCAGTTCAGAATTTTTTGATCCCGAACATAAAATCAAGCTCTCTGGCAATGGCGCTGCCTGATAATTCGAGATTATTTCAGCTTTCCTTCATCATGGAATGGAACAGTTAATAAACCGCTGGTAAGCTCGCCCTTGAGTTTATAGTCTCGCGTCGCTTTAAAAACATAGTTTTCAATAGCGGCTTTAGAATCCTGATAATTCAGTAAAACAGGAATGGTAACTAGGGATGTCTCGTTCGCTTTTAAATCCACTTTTTTATCAAATACACCACTAAACAAACTGCTATCGCCGATCGCAAAATCATATTTAAAACGATCTATAGTTAGCCCCGTGCTGTTGGGATTTTCGACTTGAAGGTTAACGTCCAGTGCTATTCCTTTAAGACCGACGCCTACGACGCGAACAGATTGGATATTCGCTTTAGGTGGCGCCATCAAAGCGCTGAGAGTACTGCAATAGGTTAGGCTTAAAAACGATAAATGTACAATAATTAGTTGAGCGAAACTCAACGGAATATTCTGAAGAAATATCTTCATTTAATTCCCATAACTAACCATGCTGGCTGGGCTAATTAAAAGTGGTGCACTGTGGTTTTTTTGCATTTTAGAGGAAATATAGAGGCCCAAAAGCAAAGCCATAAAAATAAAAAACCAAGAAGACGGTTGTAAATATCTAAGCATAAATCCTACTTATTATCCAGGCGTCGTAACGCGATTTTTATAGATGTTATAATATTGTACGGCACTAACAACACTTAAAATTGATGAGATCCATAAAAGAGCATAACCGATTTGACCGACACCGTGAAATAAGTCGATGAAAAATGAACTTTGGTATTGGTCTTTATAAGACATGCCTAAAATCACGGCGGGAATGGCACCCATCTGAAGGCCGGCTTTCCATTTTCCTGAACTCTTAGCGTCAATGACGATTTGGTCGGCAGCGGCCACGGCTCGAATGCCACCGATAAACGTGTCGCGAACGGTAAGTAAGATAACAACGTAGGGGTCAATAAAGCCCTGGTGAGTTAGGAAAATCAAAACCCCTAAAACCAAGATTTTATCTGTTACTGGGTCCATAAATTTGCCCAGATTGCTTACAAGTCCCCATTTTCTGGCCAAGTAGCCATCGAAATAGTCTGTAATCGAAGCTGCAATAAATAAGATAGTCGCCAAAATGGAAAAGAAAAATCGAGATTGATTTAAAAAAACAATAATAACTGGAACAACGTAGACTCGGCTCATCGTAAGCAACATGGGGAGCTCTTTTTTCCATTGCGGTAATGAAGGCGATTCAGAGGGTAGAAATGAGCTATGTTGATTCGGCATTAACTTAAATTTTTAGGCCAGCCCACCAAATTTGTCATTTGAAAAAAGAAAATTGAAAAAAAGTATAAAGGGTGTAGATTTCAAAGCTAATTTGATGACTTCGAAGGATATTTTTTCATACCAACACCGAGTGCAGTTTTACGAAACTGACACGATGGGAGTGGTTCACCACTCTAATTATCTTCGTTTCTGCGAAGAGGCTCGCGTAAATTGGGCCCATTCAGTTGGACTTATTAATTATCAAAAGCCTGAAAGTGCCTCTCATTTTGCGGTTATTGAAACTCGGGTAAGGCATCTTAAGCCTGCTTTTTTTGGTGATTTGCTGGTTATTCAATTGCAAGTTAGACGAGATGGCTTGCGTATTTTTTTTCAATACAAAATTCAAAGTGGGCCGGGTGTGGTTGCGTTGGCTGAAACTATTCATGTCCCTTTGGATACCAAATTAAAACCGATGCGCTTAACAAAAGAATTTCAAACTGTTATGGAGACACAATTATGGAAAGAAACCTGGCTTTAGAATTTGTGAGAGTTACCGAAGCAGCGGCACTAGCGAGTAGCAGTTGGACAGGTCATGGAAATGAAAAAGCCGCCGATCAAGCAGCCGTAGATGCAATGAGGCGGGCATTTGATTCTGTTAGAATTGATGGAACGGTTGTCATTGGTGAAGGCGAGCGGGACGAAGCACCCATGCTGTATATCGGTGAAAAAGTTGGTTTTAAATCGGAAGACTCTCCCAAAATTGATATTGCGCTGGATCCTTTAGAAGGAACGACAATTTGTGCCAGCGGCGGCGTCGGTTCCATTTCAGTAATTGCGTTGGCAGAACAAGGTAATTTTTTGCACGCGCCGGATACCTATATGGATAAAATTGCGTGTGGACCAGCAGCACGGGGATTGATTGATATTGATAAATCGGCAACTGAGAATATAAATCGGGTTGCAGATGCATTGAAAAAACCTGTTCAAGATATGACGGTCGTGATTTTGGACCGACCTCGCCATAAAGATCTGATTGCTGAGACAAGAAAATCGGGAGCTCGAATTCACCTGATCGGTGATGGCGATGTTTCCGCAGCAGTCGCAGCGGCTTGGCCAGACAGCGGGATAGATTTGTTGATTGGAATTGGCGGTGCCCCAGAAGGGGTTATTTCAGCGGCGGCCATGCAATGTTTGGGTGGCGATTTTCAAGCGCGATTAAAATTTAGAAATGAAGACGAGCGGGCGCGTGCTCTGAAAATGGGCGTCAAAGATTTAGATAAAAAGTATACGATCGGTGATTTAGCCCGCGGCAGTGTCATGTTTTGTGCGACCGGAATTACCGATGGCCCGTTGTTAAAGGGAGTCAAAATGCTGCCAAAACGAATGGCTCGCACTCAGAGTATAGTGATGAGATCAAAAACAGGAACAATTCGCACTATCGAGACTCTTCATAATTTAAATGTTAAAAACTTCTAGTGATTTGGCAACAGCCCCGAAGTTTCGTTTGACTTAATTTGGGGGTGTAATCAGAATTGGATATGGCAAAAGCAAAGACGAGCGAAGTTTTTAAATGCACGGCAGAGCAGCTCTATAAAATAGTAACTGACTATGCAAAGTACCCTGACTTTTTAAGTGAAGTTAAAAAGTGTGATGTTGTAAAATCCGAAGGTCCAAAAAAATTGATCGAGTATCAGGTTTCGATGATAAAAACATTTAGTTATCGTCTTCAAATGGTCGAAAATTATGTTGAAAATGGAATCTCCACAGTTAATTGGGATTTTATTTCTGGTGATGTTTTCAAAAGTCTCGCTGGCTCTTGGAAGATCGAACCCGAAGGCAGCCAATGTAGGGCGACCTACGAAGTCGAGGCCACTTTTGGTTTATTTGTTCCGGGCCCAATAGCCAATACATTGGTCAATGTGAGTTTGCCCAACATGATCTCAAGCTATCATAAAAGGATTCGACAACTGTATGGAAAATGATTCTTCAGGCAAAAAAAACGATGGGTCCTCTTCGCCATCTGAAGACATAAAAGGTCTTTTTTCGGAAACCTTAAAAAAAGTATTTACAACCGGTGTTTCGGCGGCTTTTATGACCGAAGAAAGTATTCGTAGTTATTTACAGGAAGTTAAGTTACCAAAAGAAATCTTAAATATTATAATTCAAAGTGCCAATAAATCCAAAGAGGATATTACTCAAAAAGTTACTAAAGAAATAGTAGGTATTTTCAGTAAAATAGATTGGGTGAGTGAGCTGAGTAAGTTTGCTGAAAATCACAAATTCAAAATTAGCGCTGAAATAGACATTGTCAAAAAAGAGCCCAGATCCGATCCGTCTGAGCCGTCAAAATAGCTAGATATGGTTGCCTGGGCTTAAAATAAATGAGGAGTTGAAAAGTGAAATCAATTGTAAAAATCGTTTTATGTCTTATTATTTTTTCGCTAAATAGCATGGCCAAAGATTTAGCTAGTCGGTTGGGCGTAGGGGTTAAGAATAATTCTTCTGAAGACGTGCCCGCTGTTTCTGTAATTTATTTTCCCAATCATGATTTTGCGCTCACCGGGGGCATTGGACTTGATA
>JAYTTH010000253.1:0-22439 GCA_043745515.1 Pseudobdellovibrionaceae bacterium
TTTTTAACACTAGCCTCCGTAGTCGACACTCAAACAATTTTTTTTTCATACGATCCTATGATTAGTTTTAGAAATGGCAAGCTTATTGATGGCTGGACATCGTGCCTCAACCGAACGACATCACAATGCTTTTACTAAAGCTAAGGGATTCGAATATGCGAAAATTTGTCATAGTGTCTACTCTCTTTTCGATTTTTGTAGGTTTTGATTTGATGGCAGGGTCCTGTGTTTCCTATTACTCAGGCAAGACTAATAGGATAAAATCAGCGATTTCAATTTTAAAAGAAAAAACTACTCAAAAATTGATTACCGGTGATCATGAAGTTTTAACTGCAGATCAAGTAATTAAAAAATCAAAAAAGGTTTCTGGAATCGGTGGCTACACGCGTGTAATGAAAACACTTATCGATATTAGGGATCATAAAAATCCTGTGGTTCATTTTATCGACACAAATGAATTTGAATACCACTATGATTATGCCGTTAAAAAACTGGGCTATCGAGGACCTCTTGATGAATTCAATCGAAAAAATTACGCCGACTCTGGAGATAAACGCGATTTTATCTTGGCAAGTGTCATTACAAACGTTCAAGAAGTCGGCTCGCCAAAATCAATTCTAGAACTTTTCAGTGGTGACGATTTGGATGCGGTCACCATGGTGACTATAATGAATGTTGTAGGAACCTCTTTATCCGGAATGAGTCAATTCCAGTTTCATCCATTAAGTGATCAGCAAGAAAAGACGACTGCCACTTTGCTAGATCAAAAGCAGGTTTTATTAACCAGAGACCTTGCCGCCAACTTGAGCTATTTGGCATTCAATCCAGGCGAAGCTGTCGGGTACATAAAATTTATTTCCAAAGCGGACTACGAAAGTGGCAAAGTGCTACTTGGACCTTCCGATATAGCCGTTTTTGATCAGGTTCCAAATGATATTGGACTTGTAGCCGGTGTAATAACTATAGATTTGCAAACAGCCTTGTCTCACGTAAACGTAAAAAGTATAAATCGTGGAACCCTCAATGCCTACTTAAAAGACCCAGCAAAATTAAAATCCTATGCTAACAAGCCGGTTCGAATTGTAGCCAGCGAAGAGGGTCTTCAAATTTCAGATTTAGACCCCGCGAAAGCGGACGCTGAAATATTCAAGTTTTGGAAATCGCGTCGAAAAACATTGACGACCAAGCCTGCAGCCGTCATCGATCCAAAGTTAGAAGGTAAAATTCTGAACTTAACGAACTATTATAAAAAACTGCCAACCAAACCAGAACACCAACATTTGATTCAAATCGTGGGCGCTAAGGCTGCGAATTTGGCCCTGTTAAAGTATATTGTAAGGGCTAAGAACTTACCGTGTAAGGTCCCGGACACAGAAGGTTTGCCCTTCAATGTTTACAATGATTTTTGGAAAACAAGTCAGCCAGGTTTGGATTCTAAAACTCCAGCCCGCGTCATGACATTAGAGGACCGCGTTGTTGAACTATTAAACTCCGGAGATTTATTAAATCCTGAAAAAGTTCATAGAATAGAAGTCGTGGTTCCACTGCTTACTGAAGTGAGACGAGTCATGTCTGGTGCCAAAATTCCTGACAATATTATTCAGGACTTTAAACGGCAGATTATGGACGATCAGTCTTCCCCTATTCACATAAGTAAGATTCCTCGATTTCGATTGCGCAGCAGCACCAATTCGGAAGATATCGAGGGATTCACTGGAGCAGGCCTCTATGACTCCGATGGAATCAATCTTTACAAAAAGTTGCCTAACGGTGGATTTGACAGAACTAAGCCAAGAAAATGGGAAGACATAGAAGCTGATATCAGAACTAAAATGGCAACGCTTTTTTCTGCCGTCTTTAATGAACGTGCATTTATGGAACGAGATTGGTTCGGAATTTCCGGAGATCTACAGTTGCTAATAAAAGGTGGTCTTGCTATTCACAATGCATTTCCATTGCGAGGTTTTGATGGCAATATTGAAGAACATGCAAATGGCGTTGCTGTGACTACAGATTTGTATCGAACAGCCGATGGCCAAAATATGGACTACCCTAAAATCACTATAGTCATTCAGCATTTTGATCTGGCCGTTACTAATCCCCCTGCACCTGAAGATTTAGTGGCTGTGGGAGAAGATCCTAATAAACCATATTCTACTGCAGAATATGTTGTGACCAATTTTATGGCGGATCCAGTTCTAAATGATAAACCAGATAGTTGGAAACAATGGCCCGTTGAACTGGCACGGCAAACAACTGTGCAAGGCGGCAAAGACGTCATTAGTATCGATGAAGCAAGAACTTTGGGCTTTGTTCTTCAAGAAATTAATAAATCTATGGCAAAAGTGTTTGAACAACCAAATGAAACGTTTGTGATCGATTCGGAATTTAAGTTCTATGGACCAGATCGAACGCTAACAATTAAACAAGCACGGCCTTTCGTAAGGCCTCCTCAACATTAAGTAATGAGTTTCAATAAACACAGCGGCTCACGCCGCTTGTGTAATAATAACAATGTTGTCACCTTATTTGTCAAAATCGAATGTAAAATGCATGTCCAGATCCATTCCACATCAATTCGAAAGGGCACAGTTTTAGCTACTGAGTTTAGAGGGTTAGATATAAGAATCAAGGGATGGTTAGTATGATTAAAATTTTAGTTTTGCTTTTAGTTTCTAGAATGAGTTTTGCTTCAATGGAAACGATAGATTCGGAATGTCGCATTCAAGCAAAAGAGACAGCAATAAATACCTATCAATCGTGTGTAAAAGAATCACGAACTCAAAAGATTGAAGAAATAAGAAAAGAATATCAAGGGAAGCTACAAGATCTGAAATCGTACTATGACACAGAACTTAAAAAGATGAGTTCTACTCAAAAACCAGTCGAAGAAAAAGTAGAACCAGTAAAATCAGAACCAATTATAAATTTGATTATAAAAAAGAAAAGCAAAGGAACATCTAGATCAAACGCTTTGCCTGCTAAAAAATCTATTGGAAAATCACTTCCCGTTCGAAACATAGAACCGGACGTCCGCATTGATTCTTCAAACGCCACCGAAGGCAGCAGTGATTCTGAAATCGTAAACGTAGAAGATCAAAACTCGATATAGTATTTTGCTAGACTATTTTTCAAGTATTACTTTGGCCCTTGCTTCACTTTATGAAGATGATGAACATCTTTTCGGAACCGTGTACCGCATAAAGAAAACATCAAAACTTGTTCAAATTCCTAAATTGAAATTTAGAACAGAAATTATTTTCGCCCCGCCAATGTATTTTTATAATTTATTAGACTAATGGCTACACACTAAACCATTGCGTTTTAGGTCACTATGCTCATTTTCTTGTCAGTCATTTTGTTTCAATTCAAATATCAAATACTTACAATTTGGCGTGGTTATAGCACCTCTTAAATCGATTCTAAATTATTGTAACTAAAATAGGAGTTCTAATGTTTAAAATATTAATCTCTACACTTTTACTTGCTTTCGTATCCCAAGCATCACTTCAGCCCGACATGCCTAAGGAAGACTACGATAACATTTGCAAACCCGTGGTTCAGAAATTTGTTTCTAGTTTGTTAGATTCAAAAACTATTACAATTGACGATGGGATTATCCTTGCTGAAAAAGATGCGAATGAAAAACGCCTGGCTATTTCTAAAATGAGAGCAGATAAAGCTGATTACACAGCTATCTATTCTGCAGTAAATCGTCAAGTGGGTTTCAACATGGAAGGCGAATGGCGTTTGTCCGTGCGCGTTTCTACTACTTTAAGTATTAACGAGCGAATCTGCAATATTAGTAATGCTACTTTTACAGTGGGTCGCCCAAAGCCCATTAAAAAGTAATTAGAAAATAAGGATGAAGCTCGTGTCAATTTCAATCGAGCTTCCTATATTCCAGATTTGATTTAAGTAACTTCAAAGCTCTATTGGCGCATCGCTAGAAAAATTCCAATTAAAATTTATAAAATGTGAATTCTTAAATGATCTAAGCCCCTGGCTATTCCTCACCAAACATATAAAGTGACTGAACCTTCATGACCAGGCAATGTTGCTAATAATTCCTTTAATCATGCATATTGGAAAACACGAAAGATTGACCAACCGATCCCGCCTTTTTTCTGAAAAGCTCTGGGCAAGAGAAATAATTGTTGGATTGGCACTTATTGAATAGATGGTCGAGGTATTTACTGGGATTATTTCTTTTCAGGCGAATCAGAAGTTCGCGTCTACTCCGATACGAAGGGGCTACGCTATTGCTTTGGTATTCCACCTATACGCTCAATTTGATTTTAACCGGAGAATGGAACATGAAATTGTCGAAATATTTATCGGTAATGACAGTTTTTGCTTTAATACTGACTGTATTGAATACGTTCGCAGATAGTTCAGGACAGGATGGCAAGGTCGGAGATATCGGCAAATCTGGTTCTGACGGAAAAAACGGGCATGCAGGTGTGAATTGGGTTCCGCGTGACCCAAACCCCGAATACTTTTTTTACTTTCCTATCAAGAACGGCGATGTAGCCGAATTTAAAAATGTTTTAGCTAATGGCGCAAAAGTTAATTGGCCCATGACTAATATTATTGGTCGCCCGAGCGCCTTTGAAGTTGCAATGCAGTCGCACTGGCAAGATGGCATTCAAATTATGCTTGAGAATCCAGATGTTAAAAATAGACCTGACTTGGCAATTAGTTTGAAGGCAAAAAATGGATCTGCCGTAAATATCTATGAATTTTTGACGATCGGCGATTATTTGGATGAAAAAGGCAAATTAGCGAGTCCAAGATTTGTTATCAGCAATACGCAACTCGAAATACTAAGGCTGATTTTGAAATACGAAAACGATGTGGAATTTCTAGAACACGCCACGGGCGCGACATTGCCATTGTCGGAAGTACTTCCAGCACTCAACTCGTCCGCCAACCCCTTCTTGACATACCCAAATAATGTTGAGGCTCGCCAACTCATCGAAGGACGAATAGCTGAACTCAGGGCTATAAAATAGATTCTTTTCGAGTGCTCGATTACAGACTAAGGCGGCCTCCGGACCTAATTATTTTCTGCAAAGTCTTGCTTGTATAGAGGTAGTCAGAAGTTTACCACTTGTTTCTGATAAATTTGACTTCAGAAATTGGAGTTTTTAATATATAGATCAAGCCTGAAGCCGTCTCGTTTGTTACGAATAACCCAGGGGGTATCAATCAGAGCCTAATTATCGCAGCCTCATTGTGCTAATTTGTCGCAATAAAAAGTTTCAATATATTTTTTAGAGTTCCCAACTAGTGCTTTTTCCCAACTGGTTTTGCTGACACAGCCGGAGCCGCTGCCGCCGGTCCTTTTTCTAAAGGCACGATGACTCGAATATTCACGGAATCTTTCACACCGATGCCCATATAACGAATTCCAGAAATATTGAAGTCTGGTAAATTGATATCGAAACTAGCTTGCACTTCCTTGTCATTCAGAGGCTTATAGACCCCAGTGATGTCTTTTTCAACTCCATGAATTTTAATTTTTCCTGTGCCTTTTCCATCTTTGCCTTTGCCCGACGTCAAAATAGCTTCAGGGTATTTTCCAACTTCTAAATATTTATTTCTCATGTGGTCATCACGAAGATCCATTTTGGTAGTTAAAGTTTTCAAATCCACCACGATTCCTTGAGCAACGTATTCGCCATTTTGCAAAACAACTTTGCCCTTTACATTTTTTGTACTGGCCGTAATTGTTTTTCCGCCGGTTACTTTAAAGTCAGCTTCAGCACCAGGTTCTGCGAAGGCGAAACCACTAAAGACGAAAAAAAGAATCGAAATTTTCATAAATGCTCCTATCAAACTATAGTACCAAATTCTTTTTTAATAGAGAACAGGTGAAAACCAAATGTTCAATTTTGGAACACAGAAATCTTATGTTAAGCTTTCTGGCCTGAGTGTGTCGGAAATAATACTGTTTACCCCCAAGGAAATCAGATTTTTAGCCATGTCTAAATCATTGACTGTCCAAGCTGACGTCAAAACATTAAGGTTTTTTAATTTCAATGCTAAAGCTGGGTTAAGCATTGAGAAGCGAATATTTAAAACATGTGGTTCTACAAGCGGCACCATCCACATTTTTTTGAGGTAATATAGATTCCAGACTTCACTTTGATCGGTGACTAACAAGGCTCGCGTAAGACGGCTATTTAAAAAACGAATTCGCATCAATGACCAAGGGTTAAAACTCGAAATTAAAACCGATTCTTGGTGTCCCGTTTTCTCGATCAAAGCAGAAACGGAATCTTCTAAAGGGTAGCGCACAAGATTTTTCGACTTAATTTCGATGTTTAAAAATTCAGGCCGATCAATAGTAGTTAAAACCTCATTCAAGGTTGGAAAATAGCCTATTTTCAATAAATCAGAATAATCGAGTTCAGAAATATTAACATTGATAAGAAATCGATTTCGAAGATTAAAATCGTGAAACACAATAGGAATTCCGTCCTTGGTTATCTGGACGTCAATTTCAGCCATTTTATATTTGTTGGCCTTGGCAGCTGCCAAAGATTCCATCGAGTTTTCAGGAATCGATTCCTGATGATAACCCCGATGCGCTTGCAATGTAGGCAATGACCATTCCTGATTCCAGGCCTTGAATACCCCTAAATGCAGTGGCCAACTTTCCCAATCATTTTTTATCGACTTTAATATTGTCTCTGGTCCCATAGATTTTCCATTCTTTGTTTTTTGAACTTAAGACACCGGCCACTTCATTTTCATTTTCAAGAATTGCAGAAAATTTAACACCGCTGCTCGCTTCAAATTTAAGTTGAACTTGACTAGCTAGCTTCGAAAATTTTACTTTTACTTTGTTATTTTCTGCCGGAATTTCGATATCGAATCGAGTCAGAACCGACACTAAATCCTTGTTGTAGTATAACTGATCTGCTTTTACTTCTATTTCCTGTCTGTCGCCTGCGCTGCCTTGAACATTAAAGGTAACACCTTGAACCTCAGCATATTTGTGGGACAACGACTTGATTTTACCATTTGCTTTGTAATGGACTTCTTTTTTTCTACCAGAAACTTTCAAAGACAACTCATCAAAAAGCAGAGATTGTTCTGCACCTGTCACAAGTTCTGAAACTGACGAACTCAATTCTAGATTTTTAAATTGAGATTCAAAATCAAATGTTTTCAGATCATTGGACTTGAAATTAAAAAAACCCGAAGTCATTTTATTGTCAATCCGAAGTTCACGAGAGCCTATATCCAGCCTATTCTTGGACCAATTTCCTGTAATATTATCGATATTCAATTTTTCAGTCTTTCTGACTCCATTGGCTGAAAATACAACTTCCACTCCGTTTAGCTGACCAAAGGCAGAAACGGCAGAATCAGAAGTCACCTTTAGTTTCCCACTCAAAGTCCCAAGGCTTTCGATTTGTTTCGGCATTTCAATGGAAGGCACTAAGTCTGCAATTTTTGATAGGTCAATACCATGAAGTTTGATTTCAAAAGACTCCCAAGGTTTTTGAAATCCGTTTGGAAAATTCAACTCATCGACTGTAATTTCACCAAGATCGCCGTTTACCAAAAAATCTTTCCATCGCGCCTGAGACGTCCCTAATGACTGCATGGAACCCTCGCTATCAAACTTCAAACTTAGCCAATTTGATTTTAAATTCAATTCTTTAGGGATTTCATTTAAAAACCCTTTCAGCAAAGATAACGATACATTTTTAAGCTCTGACTGAATTTGAAATTTTTCGTCATCCAACCGATTTACCAACTGCAGAGAAAAAAATCCTTCACGCAGGGATCCTAATAAATTAGATTTAATAATTTTTTCCGGAAATTCGTTGTACTCTATTTTCAAACTTGCAGTGGCCTGACCTTCCGCTGTTTTTAAAATTGGATTTAAATCGACATTGCCCTCTAAGTAAATAATCTTTGGATGGGTCGATTTATTAGTAACCACGATGTCTTTTATTACAAAGTAATCGAATTTTTCGTGAGGATAATAGATTTCCAATCGATTTATCTTTACTTTTTGAATCTCATTTTTTAATTGCGATCGTTCTACACGATCGATAATACTAATTTGGTTTTTTTTCTTTCTTTCTGGAGTCTCGGATTTTAAATCTGCTGAAACGTCGACCGTATTGCAGACAGGCTTTTTTTCTGTGATTTCAATTTTAAAATTTTCGATCTCAATTTCACTTACAAGCTGCCCATCAATTAAATAATTAATTAGGGAAAGCGGAATTTTTACTTTTTGAGCAAACCCTCCTGACTTCATCAAACACCGCGATGCAGATGCTATTTTTACCCCGTCAGCGAAAATTCCGACGGTCGGCCTTAGTCCATCTTTGAAATAAAGGCCCACTTCGCCGTATTCAATCCGCCAATCTTTCCCCACGTTATCGATGGCTTCTTTAAGTTTAATATGAAACCAGTCAGATTGAGCGGCCGTTCGAATCGAAAAACCTACTGCTACCGCAAAAATAAAACCTAAAAATAAAATAAAAAAACCTGGTTGTTCTGAAACCAGGTCATTTTCTCGGATGGGTCTTCGGTCTGTTTTGTATTCCACTTCTGGAAGTATAGAAATTAGATAAACTTAAAATCAAGGACTTCGAACTCTTTATCGCCTTTTGGTGACTGGACGACAACCGAATCACCTTTTGTCTTACCGATCATGGCCCTGGCGATTGGGGATAAAATAGAAACTTTGCCTGATTTTACATCAGATTCATCTACCCCAACGATTTGGTATACAACTTTATCATCTGTTTCAATGTCGGAAAGCTCGACTGTTGCGCCAAAAACAATTCGATCAGATTTAATTTGCTTAGGATCAATAACTTCGGCCAAAGCTAGTTTGGTTTGAATGTCGGCTATGCGACCTTCTATGTGTGACTGACGCTCTTTAGCAGCGTCGTATTCAGCGTTTTCAGAGATATCCCCATGCGCGCGAGCTTCTTCAATTGCTTTGATTATGCGGGGTCGCTCTTCGACCATTAGGCGCTTTAGTTCTTGCTCAAGTAACAACTTGCTTTGAATGGTAATTGGCATCTTTTCGGACTTAAATTTATCGCTCATGGTTCCTCGCGTTTAACACTTTGCAAAAAGAAACGGTCTGTTAATCTTTTTAGGCATCTGAGGCCGTGGTTTTTAGCTGATTATTAGACCACTAGCAATACAAAGGATTAGTTTATCATAACGTTAGGCGTTATCAATCCCTTAAATCCTAAAGACCACTACGCTTAGAAGAGTCGACAATCTCGATAACGGCCGGAAGACTGCGAGGAAAATTGAAACCATTAGTGGACCTGATCAAGAACGCTCATAAGATCGTGCTTACGACTCATAAGGATTGTGATGGGGACGGGCTCGGATCTGAACTCGCTTTATATTACGCTCTAAAAAAAATCGGCAAGGATGTCCAAATAGTTCATGTCGACCAATTACCAAAACGGTATGAAAATTTTTTAAACAAAGAGTTATTTACTCTCTATCGACCTACCCTCTTTGAAAGCCCGATTGACCTCTGTTTGATTTTTGACACCAACGACGAGCGATTAATTGAGCCTCTGTTTTCCGAAGTGCAAACAGTCTGCAAAGACATTGTATTTATTGATCATCATCCATTATTAAAATCGGGACCCCTTCCTAAGCGGGCTTTCATTGATACGACAGCTGCCAGCACCGGTGAAATCACCTATGGGGTGATCAAAAATCTGGACATTCCGCTTGATGTTTCTATCGCCGAGTCCTTGTACCTAAGTGTCGTTTTTGACACTCAACTGTTTCGCTATGTCCGCAGATCTGTAGCATCCCACCAAATTGCTCTTGAATTGCTGCCTTTTATCCCGTCTCCGGAAACCATACACAGAAATCTTTTTGGTGGACAGACTCCCGAAAAAATTAGTTTTATTTCAAAAGCACTTGGGAAAATTAATTACTTTTTAGACAATCGAGTCGCGTTTGTTTTAATTCACAGCAAAGAAATCGAAGATTTCGGCCTTACACCAGAAGACACACGTGATGTCGTCGATAAAATTCTTGATATTGATTGCGTTGAAGTCGCAGTTTTAGTTCGCGAGGACAGCAAAAATCGATACAAGATTAGTTTTCGAAGTAAATCCACCCTAGACGTTCTTGAGATATCTGAACTTTTTGGCGGCGGTGGCCATCACCATGCTTCGGGAGCCATGATCGAAGGCGAATTTTTAAAAATTCGTGACCAAATCATACAGTATTTTAAGAAAAAGTTGGAATGAACAACAATAAAAAAAAGTCTCTACTTATTTGCCGCTGCAACAATGTAACTGAAGACACAATTAAAAAAGCGATCTTAGATGGCGTAGACACTTTAAATAAACTATTTGATGCCACCAATGCCGGAGTGGGACCTTGCGGAGGCAGTTGCCGAAAGATCACTGGTCCCATTTTGGATTACTACCTGAAAAACAAAGATTTTCCTTCTTCAAAAAAATAACTCACCAAACGTCTGGACCTTTTTGATTTTTCCATTACACGACCTTAGCAGGTTTGCTAGTATCTAGGGTAATGACAAGAAAAGGATCTGCTCCGTCTTCGCAAAAAAAATGGGTTAATAGGTTTTTAGTCTATTTGCTAATTGCGCTCATCTCACTGAGCATTGCGGATCTTGCTATTCTTAAAGTTCGATTCTTTTTTCTTCCAGAAAGAACGCAAAAAAATACGATGCGATCTATCCCCTCTAACCCAATTAAGAGTCGCGATTTTTTTCAACCCATAGTTTCCAGAAATCTATTTTCATCAACCGGTGAAATTCCACCCGAGTTATTACCCAAGGGTGTCGATGCCAAGCCAAAGGACAACGAGCCGGTACAAAGCACATTGCCGTTAAATTTGGTTGGAACACTCGTTCATTCCAATCCACTTAAATCCCTTGCTGCCATTGAAATTAAATCAAAAAATCAAATTACGTCTTTCTCGCCAGGCAAAGAAATAGAAAATTTAGCAAAAGTTGAGAAAATTATGCGAGGCAAAGTTATTATTCGCAACTTAAGCGCTGACAGGCTGGAATATATTGAAATGAAAGATGCCAATAAAGTATCGTTTGATGCCAAGCCCAAAGCCGCTGCTGGTGAGGAAAAAGCGGCCGTCGTTCAAAAATCTGGTGACAATAAATTTGAAATTAAAAAATCGGACTTGGATGAAAAACTAAAAGATATTCAAAGTATTTTATACCAGGCGCGGGCGGTCCCTGCGAAGCGACCGGGTTCTGGGGAAACGTATGGATTTCGATTACTAGAAATTCAACCAGACAGTATTTATACTCAACTGGGGCTTCAAGTGATGGATGTAATAACCGGTGTGAATGGAAGCCCAGTAACTTCAACGCAGCAAGCATTGGAAATGTATCAGGCTCTTAGAAATTCACCGAATATTAAATTAAATGTCGAGCGTGGTGGAAAGACTGAAGAAATGTCTTACACCGTAAAACAGTAAGTTATGTAAAAAAAGGCGAGGGAAATTATGAGTTCAATGAACAAAGCACTGCGTCCGGGACTTACTGGTGCCGCTATTCTCCTCATTCCGATTTTATTTGCAAGTATAGCGGCCCGCTCCCAGGACGAATTCCCCCCGCCACCGCCACCTCCTCCTGATTTTGGGGATATAGATACGCCTGTTCCAGGCGGCTCTGGGGCTAGCCCATCTGCGGCCAAAGCATTGCGACCGGGAAATACTGCTGAAAACAATTCGAACACCCCTGCCACTTTGAAAAAAGGGACCAGCCTTAGTAAGGCTCAAAAACAGAAATTTGCAGGCGCCAATGTTGAAGATATTAGCCCCGAAAATTTTCCAGAAACGATTGAATCATTCGATTTTCCTAACGTGGAAATCACAGATGTTATTAAAGCTATTTCTGAATTGACCGGTAAAAACTTTATCATTGATCCAGGCGTTCGCGGTAAAATCACGATCATTGCGCCCAGTAAAATCACAGTGGCTGAAGCCTACAAAGCTTTTTTGTCAGCATTAGCTATCAACGGATTCACGGTTGTTCCATCGGGAAGCTTTTTAAAAGTTAAATCAGGACGAAATGCACAGCGAGACAATATTGAGACCTATTCTGGATCCTATTATCCTAATACAGATCAGATGATTACCCGGATTATTCATTTAAAGCATATTTCTGCCGAACAAGTGAATCGAGATTTGCGTATTTTGCCTTCGAAAGATGGTGAAATGAACGTGTACCCACAAACGAATTCTATAATTATTTCTGATTGGGGCGCAAATATAGATCGAGTTATGAAAATTATTAACCAGCTAGATGTTCCTGGCTTTGACGAACAATTAGAAGTCGTTCGTATGCGATACGCAAAAGCTAAAGACATTGCTGATCTTGTCGATAAAATTGTGAACAAAGGACAAGGAACAAATCGAAATGGTGTTGGTGTTTCTGGTGGTTTTGGTGGCGGGGCTCCGCGGTTTTCAAGACCTGGTGGGTCTTCAAGTCAGCAGGGAAATAGTTTTTTTATGGCTATTCCTGACGAGCGAACACAATCCATCATTATTGTCGGGAATAAATCTGGAATCGTTCGCGTTAAAAAATTAATTAGTCAGCTTGATTTCAGAACCAATCCCGAAGATCAGGGCGGCGTTTTTGTTTATTACGTAAAACACGGCGAAGCTAAAAAAATTGCCGCTGTATTGCAAGGCGTGGCGAAAGATGCAGCACCTAAACCAGCTGCGGGATCAAGTCAGCCGCCACCCTTTTTTGCACCCCCCATGGGTATGGGAGGCGAAGCGGATAAGCCAAGCGGCGCTGTTTTTGGCGGCGAGGTTAAAATTACTGCAGACGAATCAACGAATAGCCTGATTATCACCGCAGGTAAGGGCGATTACGACACGGTAATGGGCCTACTTGCTAAAATAGATATCGCTCGTGACCAAGTGTTTGTCGAAGCGATTATTATGGAAATGAGTGCGGGCGATGGATTTGGATTCAAACCATCGTATTATAATTTCGTTTCAAATAATGGGATTGCACGACAATCTTTTTCGGGCGGTCTAACACCTGATCAAATTGTGAATCCATTGGCCGGAGTGGGAACTGTGTTGGGATTTGGTTCAGGCGGCGATGTCGAATTGACCGTAGCAGGTACTAAACAAAAAGTACCATCGCTGGTTGGACTTATTAGTTTGTTGAAAAAAACAACCAAAGCGAACATATTGTCTAGACCTCAAATTTTAGCAATGGACAATCAAGAAGCCTTAATTCAAGTCGGCGACAAAGTGGTTACCTCAGCTACAACAACGGTCAATCAGGGCGTAACCTCTACAACACCTGTATTTGAAGAAGCTCTTATCGAACTTAAACTGAAGCCGTTTATCAATCCTACGAGTAAAACTGTTCGGATGGAAATTGACCAAAGTGTGAAGCAACCATCTGCCGGAGCATCCACTCCTAAAGCGTTTCAAGACAGCACTCAGCCGTTGGCTACACGAAAAATCAAAACATTCATCGTAGTCAACGATGGGGACACCGCTGTTTTGGGGGGGTTGATCAAAGATCGGGAAACCGAAGAAGTGGTCAAGGTTCCGTTATTAGGCGATTTGCCCTTGATAGGCTGGTTGTTTAAATCAAAAGAAACAAACAAAGAGAAAGTTAATATGTTGGTTTTTTTAACGCCAAAAATTATTCGAACGCCTGGTGACAGTAAACAAGTCATGATGAAAAAAATGGATCAGCGAATTGATTTTATCAAAAGCCAAGGCGGCGTAGATCCATACGGCGGTATTATGGATGAAGTTCAAAAACGCACCTCGCTTGTACCCAAAGCCGAAGTCCCAGCGGATGACAACAGCCCAGAATCAGATAGCAAGACGGAGTAATATGTCTCAGGAAATGCAAAATCTTTTACAAAAATCGACGGGATTAACGCCAGAACAGCTGCGGGCCCTTTGGAACAACACTTCGATGATTAGAAGTGAAAGTATTGGCTCTGCGCTTTCAAAGAAAACGTTTCAAAATGCTGAAGAGCTAGTATCTGAACTGTGTAAAGAGCTTGGCTTAGATTTTTTAAAAGACATTCCTTACAATGATATTTCTGCAGATTTAGTTCGTGAAATTCCAATCAACTATTCTAAACAAAATTCGATTTTGCCTTTTAAAGAGGAAGCTGAACAAGTGACTGTGCTCATTTCCAACCCGTTAAATGTAAAATCTCTTGATGACCTGCGCGTTTTATTTGGAAAACGAGTGAAGCCAGTTGTTACTATGGCAGGCAAACTTCTAGATGCTATCAATCGCGTCTATGAAAAATCGACAGCCAATTTGTCCGGTATGGATGAAATTGACCAGGAAGAAGTCGACTTGCAAGATGGCATTATAGATTTACTAGAAGCGGGCGAAGATGATGCGCCCGTTATCAAACTCGTAAATTCGTTGCTATTCCGTGCAGTAAAAGAAAAAGCCTCAGATATTCATGTCGAACCATACGAAAAAGACATGGTCGTTCGTTTCCGGATTGACGGTATTTTATTTGATATTTTTAAACCACCTAAACGACTGCAAAATGCTATTTCATCCCGTATTAAAGTAATGGCCAATTTAAATATTGCAGAAAAACGTCTACCACAAGATGGTCGAATCCCTTTAAAGGTCGGCGGCAAAGATATTGATATTCGTCTGTCGACAGTTCCCACTTCGCATGGTGAACGCTTAGTCATGCGTCTTCAAGATAGATCCAATGTGATTTTAGAACTTGAACAACTTGGGTTTTCAGAAAAATCTTTAGTTAAAATTGATGATTTATTATCACGAACCTATGGAATTATGCTGGTAACCGGACCAACGGGCTCGGGTAAATCAACTACTTTGTATGCGTGTATCACTCGAATGAATTCTACGGACGTAAATATTCTTACAGTTGAAGACCCAGTCGAGCAGCGAATTCATGGCGTCGGTCAAGTTCAAGTAAACGCCAAAATCGGACTTACATTTGCAGCCGGCCTGCGATCGTTTCTGCGTCAAGATCCTGATATTATAATGATTGGGGAGATTCGCGATTTGGAAACCAGCGAACTTGCAATCAATTCATCTCTAACTGGTCATTTAGTTTTGTCGACTTTGCATACAAACGATGCCGCGGGCGCCTTTCCCCGTCTGATTGATATCGGTGCAGAGCCATTTTTGATCGCGACCTCGATTTTAGGAGTGATATCGCAAAGACTTGTTCGCGTGCTTTGCCCGCATTGCAAAGCGCCGCATGATCCATCTGATTTTGAATTGAATACATTGGGAATAACACGACAACAAGCCATGATGGGACAAATATCAAAAGCCGTTGGTTGCAATCAATGCAGCCAAAAAGGATATGTCGGTCGAACGCTGATCCAAGAACTCCTACCAGTGACTGACGATATTCGATCATTAATTATGCAAAAACGCGACGGAAACACCATAAAAAAACAAGCCGTCGCCAACGGCATGATTACCTTTCGCGAGCACGGTATGCAAAAAGTAATTGCCGGAATCACTACGATTGAAGAACTACTAAGTAACACGCAGTTAGATATTTAGATTGAAAATGAAGCCAATTCTTCTCTCAGCTAAATAAAAGAATAATAATTCCAGTATTTTTTATAACTTCGACCTTTTATTTTGCCCTCATTTTTGTCCCGTAATATACAACCGAGTTCATACATCACCAGTGAACAAGGAAGTTAAATGATCCCCCAAAGCGTGCAAAGAAATCCCCTTTTTGTAGATAAGGCCCTAAAGCGCCCAATAGCCATTTTAGCTTTTATTACTGCTTTAATTCTCAGTTCACTCTATTCGATGGTCAAAATGCCACGTGATATATTGCCGGATCTTGGAATTCCTACAATTTATGTAGCTCAGCCCTTTGGGGGCATGAGCGCTTCTCAAATGGAAAGCTATGTTACTTATTACTACGAATATCATTTTCTCTACATCGCTGGAATTGCCAGCGTTGAGTCTAAAAATATCGCCTCTACTGCGCTTATCAAACTTGAATTTCACCCCGGAACCGATATGGCCCAGGCTCTCGCCGAAACAGTAGGCTACGTCAACCGGGCTCGCGCTTTTATGCCCGAGGGACTGGTGTCCCCGTTTGTTATGCGATTTGATGCCGGCGGAGCGCCTGTAGGCAAACTTGTGTTCAGCAGCACAGATCCCAATCGAACGTTGCCACAATTGCAAACTTTGGCTTTGAATTCCGTTCGACCTCTATTTGCGACTTTGCCAGGCGTTTCCGCTCCGCCGCCATTTGGAGGCAGTCAGCGAACGATTCTAATTAATTTAGATCCTGCCAAACTTAGAAAAGCTAATTTATCGGCATCGGACGTAGCTCAAGCCTTGGGTAAGGCAAATAAAATAGTACCCTCAGGAAATTTACTAGCAGACGATAAATACCCTGTCGTTTCGCTTAATTCGGTTGTGACTGATATTCAAGAATTGGCTGATGTTCCCATAAGGCTAGGGACATCGCCTACCATTTCAATAAAAGATGTCGGGACCGTCGTCGATGGCGCCGATATTCAAACCGGCTATGCACTGGTTAATGGGCAAAGGACGGTCTATATCCCCGTCACCAAACGATCGAATGCCTCTACTTTATCAGTTGTTAATTTGGTCAAAGAAAACATAGGTAAATTTCAAAGCGTGTTACCAGACGATGTCACAGTAAGCTACCAGTTTGATCAATCAGGAATCGTTACCAGTTCCATTTCAACATTAATTTTAGAAGGAATTTTAGGTGCATTCTTTGCTTCTTTGATGATTTTTATTTTTCTTCAAAGCTGGCGATCAGCCTTAATTGTAGTGATCACCATTCCACTTTCAATTTCATTTTCCCTTTTGGCGCTTTGGCTGTGCGGACAAACGGTAAACATCATGACCTTAGGGGGACTTGCGCTTTCTATAGGTGTTCTTGTCGACGAAATCACTGTAACGATTGAAAATATTCATAGTCAATTTGGTCCAGACAAAACCGTCTATGATGCTATTAGTTTAGGATCTGCTGAGATTCTGAAACCTGCCTTTCTAACCCTATTAAGCGTTCTAGCCGTTTTTATTCCAGCCTTTTTCATGACTGGAGTTTCAAAAGCACTGTTCCTACCATTGGCATTGGCCGTTGGATTTTCTGTTTCCGGATCATTTTTATTGTCGCGAACCCTTGTTCCCTTGCTGATGCTTAAATTATTTTCCAAACAATCCCATCTTGCAAAAACAAAACCTATTTTCGCGGCTACCTTTTATTCTAAAGCTTTAATGTTTCTAATTACCAGAAAGAAAACTGTTTTTCTAATTTATTTACCTCTTTGCATTTTACTTGTCTATTTTGGAAAAAATATGGGCCGAGAACTATTTCCGCAAGTGGATTCGGGACAACTTCAGCTTCGGTTGCGAGCACCAGTGGGAACAGCCCTTGCCAAAACTGAAAAACTAACTCTTAAAGTTTTAGAATCGATCAAACAGGAACTGGGCGCAGACAATTTAACAAACTCGGTTAGTTTTGTAGGTATGCAGCCACCCAGCTACCCAATTAATACAATTCACCAATGGTCCTCAGGAACTCATGAAGCTGTGGTCGAAATAGCAGTCAAACCAAGTGCTCGTCTACCAATCGATACAATTAAAGAACGTCTAAGAAAGCGTATTTCTAATGACAGTCCTGAATTAGAAGTCTCTTTTGAAATTAGCTCATTACTTGATAGAATTTTAGGCCAGGGGTCCGTCACTCCGATCGAGATAGTCATCAATGGCCAGAATTTAAAAAACGACCGAGAGTTTGCAAAAAAAATAGAAGCTAAGCTGCATGAATTGCCCTACTTGCGGGATATTCATTATGCCCAATCCTTCGATTACCCATCCATTGCCGTCACTGCCAACAGAGCCAAAGCCGGGACTTTAGGCTTAACAATGAACGACATTGGGCAGGCCCTGGTTCCTGCCACGTCATCAAGTCGATTTATCCTGCAGAACTATTGGGCCGACCCTAAGAGTGGTGTCAATTTCCAAGTTCAAGTTCAGGTACCCCAAGGAGTCTTTAAATCATCAGAGGAATTAAAAGAATTAACTGCTTCTGTCGGCGGCGGCGCCATCCCTCTAAAAGACTTTGCAGAAGTCAGTCCTTCAACGACTCTGGCAGAATCAGACCGAATTAATATGCAACGAATTGTTACCCTAAGAGCTAATCTATTTAACAAAGACCTTGGCAGCGCGGGACGGGAAATTGAAACTATTTTGTCTTCGCTAGCAGAGGAAAAGCCCAAGGGCACTGATGTTTTGCTCAAAGGCCAATGGCTAGTGTTGCAACAAATGTTGCAAAATTTAGGAATTGGAATTGGATTAGCATTGCTTGTCATCTTTTTATTTCTGGCCGCCAATTTTGAATCCCCGGTATTAGCGCTGATAGTACTTTCGACAACTCCGGCCACTTTTGCTGGGGTTGTGATAGCGCTTAGTATAACTCATACCACGATCAACGTTGAATCCTTTATAGGAACGATCATGGCACTGGGTGTTTCCATTGCCAATTCGATTCTTCTGGTAACGTTTGCGGAAAATCAACGTTTGAAAAAGCATGATTCCACTGAGGCGGCTTTTTTTGCAGCCACGCAAAGGCTTAGACCAATTTTAATGACTAGCCTTGCGATGATTGTCGGTATGATTCCAATGGCAATTGGGTTGGGTAACGGTTCCGAACAGACAAGTCCGCTCGCTCGAGCAGTCATTGGTGGCCTTGTTGCAACCACGGTTGCAACATTGTTTGTCTTGCCACTGATTTATGGCACGTTTAGAAAACATTTTTCTGGAGTTACACTATGAAAGTTCTATTTTTTGCCGCACTTACAGTGGCTTTTTCTGCGCATTCAGAAAATCTGACTCTCAAAGACGCTATTTTAAAGTCTTTGGAAAATCGTCCAGAGATTAAAATAAATTTAGAAAAAGAAACCCAAGCCATCGCGCAAGAATCCATGGCACATTCTTTCTATTATCCAAGCATTGATCTATCGGCCGTGCAAAGCATTGGATTGCCAGGATCCAGCGCGCCCGTGCCGTCTTCGTTTGGGGGCCTTATGACCTCGCCCTATCGTAGCGGCAGCAGTGTTGGGCTTCTAGCAAAATACAGTCTTTTAGATTTTGAAAAATACAATGCTCAAGCGGTTGCAAAAGAATCCATCAATGTTCAAAAAGGAAAAAGTAGATTAAACGAAACGGTTTTAATTACTCGAGTGGTCGAAGCTTATTTAGACTCAGTTCGAAGCCAACATAATCGTGACGTATGGAAAGAAATTAAAAATAAAATTGAACGTGTTGAAACAGCGTCTAAAGCCCTGGTTAAATCTGGACAAAACAGTGATGTTTCCTACTTTTTAATTCGAGATCAAAAATCAGAAGCCCAACTGAACTATTTAGTGGAGGATGAACATTACAAAAGTTCTCTTCAGCGCCTAGCACTTTTGACTGGCTTAAAAAATGTAACTTTAAATGCCAATGAAATATTAGAATCCCCAGAAGAAACGACTCTGGGTTCTGTCAAACCGCAGCGAAGCCCCCTGCTCAATGGGGCCGAATCGGAACTCAATGAATCGAAGGCAAAATTAAATCAAGTCGACAGTCAGGCATGGCCCAAATTTTTCGCCGCTGCAAGTTACGGGTATTTAGAAGACACTCGCATCGTCGAAAAACAAAATTATTCTGCTTTTTTAGGAATTACAATCCCTGTGTTCGAAGGTTTCCGTCATCAAGCTGAAACCACAAAATCAAAATCGGAATACCATGAAAAAGAACTTCAGTTGGAATCTAGTAAAATGAATTTGCAGGAAGCTCAAAATAAATTTGACGAAGTTATTCGAATCTCGCGGATTGAGATTTTAGAATTAGGGGAACAAAAGAAATCGGCTTTGAAAACTTTTGATCATGCAAACCGGCGCTTTGAACGATTTTTAGGACCTATGGTTGAAGTTCGAGAAAGCATTCGTGTTTTGAGCCGAATAGATTTAAATCTGGCTGCTAAAAAAATAGAATTAGTTTCTGCTTTAGTAGCCAAACAACTTAATAGTGATTTTAACTAGTCAGACGATCCCGTTGATTTCTAATGGCCGTAAAATTGGCTACATTTAACCGATTTTACTGCCAATTTTAATTTCAATTTTGATTGCAATTCTGAATTCAATTTCGGCAGGACCGTCATTTTGCTGGCCTCATGATCAGTTCTAAGCTGGATTTCTTTTACGATATCATGTTCTGCAGTTTCATAGAGATAAGAAACTCCGCCCATCAATACATCAAATACCTCCGGTTCATTGGTTACAACAATTTGCTCTTGGTTGCCCTCAGCGGCATTGGACGTGTTAAAGGAGGTCCCTGGAGTAGATATTTTGGGTCCTGGAAATAACCAAAGTTTATGATGCAAAACGGCCGCTTCTTTAAACTTATGACCGTTTGGTAACAAAACATAGCGATCATTGTAGATTTCAGGAGCGACTCTTAATTGTTTGCGAAGTTTGGAAATCTCGTCAGCAGTTAGTATTTTCCGAATTTCAGCAGCGGAATCTTCTGTGTACGATGCGGTTTTTTGATCAAATTTGTAGCCAGCTAAAATCAAGGCAGAACTATAAAATTGCATTAAAAAATCAGTTTCTCCAACAAAAGAAAAATCAAATTCTCGACCAACGGCTTTGTCACGACGAGCCCGTTCTAAGAGAGCCGATAAAACATCGGTCGACGCGAAGGCATATTGCGCAGCTAAAATAGGTCCATTTGTTCCCAGAATAGTTCTCGTTATAATATCTCGATTGATAGATCCTATGCCTCCGTTTGGAGAAAACGCTAACATGAAAAACGGCGGCTTTTGCATTCCTGGTTTGGCTTCGCCGTATAAAATATAGGATCCACTGATTGGGTATTGAACACCCCGTAATTTATCAACAATTGTTTTTTTAAGTTCATGCCTTATGATAATTGCGGGAAGCTGCCCCTGAAGAACAATCAAATGATTCGCGTTGGGAATATCCCCGTCAAGCAAATGATTGTCCGGCTGATCAAACGCATTTCCACGAGGATCTAAACAACTAGGCGTCAAGTTGCCAGAGGATATCAATGCCCCGGCTTTTGGGCCATCAGGATCACGAGCTGCAATTTTTTGATGATTTATGTTTTCGGGATCAACCGGCGTCAATATAAATCTAGGCGAGTTTATAGAAGACAATAGTTTCCAAACATCCTTGTTTCCCTGGTGACGTTCTAAAGTATTTTTATCGACACCTAATGTGATGGCGACTCCGCGTTCAAAAGCGCGTTTAACCGCATTCGCAATTTTCAAATCACTAAATTCATAGGAATTAATAAACAGTTCCTGATCGGCTCCATCAAAAAAGTCTACCCATTTTTGAACTAAATCAGATCCGGGAATGACTTCAGAATGAATATCTCCTGGTGTTTTAAATGCAGGGTGATTCAAATAAGTGCCAACTACTTTATACCCAGGCCCACCCGCCTTAGGAAACACAGCCACTGGTTGACTGGGATCAGCAAGCCGCTGAATGGTTGCTTTGATCGTCGGGTCCTGAAGAACTATTTTTGATCTATCTACAAGTTTTTGCAATGAAAAAGCCGTTGGAGAGCTCAGGTAATTTTGTACGATTACTTTCAGATCTGGAATTTTTTGTAAAATAAAAACCAGTTGAGTAGTAGACAAACCCTTTGATCGATCAGGTAACTGGTAAAACCGGCGAAGACTTTCAGGAACCGTCAAAGCATCTGACAGTTCTGCATTCAGAGTTTTGTAAAGCATAGCGTCCTTCTGTGCTTGATAGGCCAGTGTCATTAAGTCGCTTAGGTCGTGACCTGCTAGTTGAACCTGATCTCCTGAATATAAAGATTCCTTCGCATCACCGACAACCACATCGGCTAGTGAAAACCGTCCAAAGACAAGCCAAAGTCCCAAAATGAGTAGCAACGTTGATTTGGTTAGGGGCTTGTTTTTAGTAGAGCCTTTTTTTAATTTCAATTTGGACATCTGGGCCTCTTGATGCAAATAGCGAACCCCGGCATTGTCTTACCCAGGTATGGTTGTTGCCAATCAAAGAAAGAAAAAAAAGCTAGTAGGAGACCCGTTCGACAGATAAAATACCTTTGATTTTCTGCATTTCAAAAATAGTTTGATTTACTTGAGATGAATCTTTCACGGCAATATCAAATAGGCAGATTGCTTTTTTATCTTTGGTGGTTCGAATATTTGCCGATTGAATATTGATTCCCAACGCTGAAAATGATTCTGTCATGGTCTTTAGCAATCCCGGAATATCCAAACAGGTAATCTTCATTTTTATTACCCTCTCCATTCCTTCACCCGCATGCTTGACGTTCCAAGCAACATCGACTTTGCGCAGCTGATCAAGCTCAAAGGCTTTTTTGCAAT
>JAYTTH010000254.1:0-22437 GCA_043745515.1 Pseudobdellovibrionaceae bacterium
ATTTGCTATTAAATTATCATTTAAAAAATATTTGAAAGACTGTCTACTGGACGGCAGAAAAACCCGGATTGAATTCCATCGATGGCCGCAGCGAATCCATAAGATCCTATAAACCAAACTGAAATTAAAATAAAACTCAGCAGCTTCACACAACAAACGAGTGCTAATCCAAGGCCAGCATTTGCCTTTCAGTTTAGCCGTATCCTATTGGCCGTATCGCACCTAAAATAAATTATTAAAACTGACGCAAAAACGCGCCTAAAGGGGTTTAGGTTTGTTGCAAGGCTTTGTCTCAAGATGAGTCTCAAGATGAGTCTCAAGATGAGATAAGCGGGCATATTCTTTTTCAATTTAAAACTTAAATCCCAAAAGGGTCGCTTGAACCGAAATTGATTCAGTGACAAAAGTTTTACTAAAAATAAACTTTTGATTTTGAACTGAAATTCTAACTTTCAAGTGAGTTTTTGAAATCGGCCAGGAGCTTATGGTGTACGTGCACATTTTAGAATCTCTAAACCCTCCCAAATAGCCATGACTTACTGCTTTAAAATCCAATTGTTTCGTTTGTTTATAATAAAAAGAATAGTCACACCCGTCGCCCGAGTTGTCGACGGTCGCTGTATTCTGCCTTATCAAAACTCGAGAATCTCGATTTTCTCTGACTGGCGGATTCATTGCATTTGCAAATCGATCCTTGGCTTGTTCAATCATTTTAATCAGCGACGTTGAATCCGAGAAAAATAAAGTTTTAGTAGTACAAACATACGATTTGTATTTGTCTGGTACTGTCTGCAATTTTTGAATAGCCGCCATACTTTCTTTGGCTGCCCTAACCGAGTCATTCCGAAACTCTTCAATAAAAAAATGAGGGCTATCCAAAATATTTGCCAAAAACAAATTGGCCCGGCAATAGGCATCAGCATCCAAATTGGCCTGCCCTAAGGATTCTAAAATCTGAGGCAAATAGCCAATATTTCTATCCAAAATCCCGTTGTATTTCCCATTGTTCAGCCAAATTAATAGGTCAGTCGAATTGCCAAATGTTTTAAGTACATAGTCCAAGATACCTTTGTCAACTAATGCATTAGTCTCCATATTCAAAAAGGGATACCTGTATTGAGGGTTCATAACCAATTCTTTGGCAATACCTGGATCCAATGTTCCCAGTCGGTCAAGCCAAAGTTTGGGATCATTTCGGGCCTGGTCCAAATATCTAAGGCTATCTAAGAGTGAATCAATTGAAATATTTCGGCCATAGATGTCTGATTGAATTGAATTTAATTCGCGTAAGGAAAACGTATTGCCACTTGTCGCATTATAAGAAAATTTATCAATTAGTATTTGCCGACTAATTTCAGTAAATTCAGCCTGTGTTAAATTGGTAATCCCAACAACAGCTGCATAATTTTTAATATAAAAATCCAAGGGATTGCGCCGGACTCGTTTAATTGAGTCTGAATCAAATTCAAGAACTCCTTCCTGGGCTATTTGATACAACAATTGTGAACGCTCAAAACCAGCGAGTTTATTTCCAAATGCTGTGTTTAAACTAAACGCTATAGTTAAAACCGTATAATAGATAAATCTTGTTAGGAGACAATTCATATTTTATTCTCCTGGTATTTAAAGACTATACACTTTTAAACAACTTCGGATCGAATCTTCGATCTTGGGATCAAGCATTTTAGCCAATCGCTTTGTAGCAAGCGAAACAGGCAAGTTAACCGCGGTGCCGCTTTCATTCGAGTTTAAAATCATTGTATTTTGGCCGCCCATCGCAGGCTTCCATAATGGATTGCTGCCGCCGTTTGGATCCCCGGACGAAGCAAATCGAGTCCAATATCCGATCATTTGATCTGAAAATGTCCATTGTTTTAAAGCCGTCATTGTTATTGTTAACGGTTTACCTTTACTCAGAGGATTGTAGTTCCAAAAAAAGCGACTTAAATTTTGAAGATTATTCGGAAATAGATAAAGCAATTCCATGCCATGCCCGGCCCCAATAAAATTCAATTTTTCAGTAAATCGATAGGCATAGTTTCTGCCAGGATTGTATTTTTCCAAATTTTTTATCAAATTTAATGTGGGCGCTTTAAACATGACTTCTTCAGAAAACGCCTTGAGTGCATTTCGATTTGATTCAAATTTTGCTTCTGTGAAATCTTTTGTAAGTTTTTTAGCTTCCTCTAGGTCAACATTCATTAGTTCCCTAACAATTTCATAAAATGTTTCCCTATTTATCTGTTTAGGTATTTTGCCCATAAATAGAGGCCCCAGTACATTCATTTCGTCTTCATTTGTTCCAATAAGGACGGAAACGTCTTTATTATGTAAGCCTCTTGCGACTGATTCAGCTACTGAATATTTTAAAGTGACTCCGTCTATGACGGGTGCCCATTTAGTCATTACTCCTTCCATGTCTGGCATCGCCATTTCCATTTGCGAAGCACGGGTAACAATATTGCCGTCAAGTTCCCTTAGGTTTTTCAAATTCGGAGTTCGACCTGGTGCAAACCTGGCTAAATTTTCAACCACTTTATTTCCAATTTCTAAGGCATTTTTCAATGGAATTTCCATAGGCGGCGCGCTTTGCGGGATAACCTTGCGAAATAGTCCTTTTGCCTTTTCAATGGCAAGTAAAACCAAATTACTGTGCCCCCCTGCGGATTCACCAAAGGAGGTCACATTATTTTTATCACCACTAAAGTTTTCTATATTTTCATTGACCCACTGAAGAGCTGCCACTTGATCTAAAAGCCCGTAATTCCCGGTCCCGCCGGCCCTGTCTTCTTTTTGCAGTTCTTCATGGGCTAGATACCCCATAGCGCCTAGTCTGTAGTTAAAAGAAACAACGATCACTTCACCTTTTTCGGCCAATGCTTTTGCGTTATAAACTTCCAATCCAGCTATTTTGTGGTAACCACCGCCAACGATGTAGGCTCCGCCGTGAATCCAAACCATCACGGGTAGTCTTTTCTTCGAGGGATTTGGTGGCACCCAAATATTTAAAAAAAGGCAGTCTTCTGATCCAAACACTTTGTCAATTCCTGGGACCATTTGAAGCGAAACGGGCCCTTCTTTTACGGCCGCATAAACGTTATTGTCATCCCGTCTCTTCAGTTTCTTAGGTGGTTTCCAGCGAAGAGCTCCTACTGGCGGCTGGCGGTAACGGATCCCAAGAAATACCTGAGTGTCTCCGTCCATTTTGCCTTGAATTGGCCCCTCTGTGGTTTCTACAATGGGAGTCAATTTCAGCGGTCTCAATAAACCAAATATGGCCCAAGAATTTGAATTTACAAATAGCAAGGAAAACAGAACTAAAAGTCTAATATAAGTTATTGAAAACAATGTCATAGGTAGATCTTTCCCATTCCTTGTTCTATTTCAAAATGAGAGCCAGCAGGTTCCATAGTAACCTGGATACCGGATGGGATAAAAAGAATCTCTGACAATTTTTGAATACAGTGCCCGTCAAAAAAGACCCTTTTTCGTGAGCAAGTCGTGAGTAAGTCCTATTTTCAGCTTATTGGTTTTGATGAACGAAATCCTACCCAAATTTTTATAGTTACACTTCATAAGTGCAAGACATCGAATTGCAATGCCTGAATGGGTGTTTTACCCCTTCAGAAGTTGATTGAGCATTGGGTGACGCTTTCCCTTTTGACGGTAGACCAAAAAGTAGCTTTGCCTAATTTTTTTAAATTCGTGAACGATATGAAGTTCCCCGGCCTCAAGCTCTCGCCGGATGCCGATCTTCGGTATCGCAATTACCGAATCTGTTTCAAGCGCGAGCAACCGCAAAAATGCGATGTCGTCAATATAGCCTCTGATATAAGGTGTTTTTGATTGGACTGTGACAAATTCTAACAAGGCAGAGGTTATGGGGCTGCTTTGCGCCGGCATATAAATACCCTTGGCGAGCAACGCTGATAAATTTTCAGAATCGGTTTTTTTCGACTTGCGCCGATTAACCAGACAAACCGTTTCGGAAGCGATCTCAGTTTGCGCAAGGGGCTCTGCCTCTGACGATGGAATAGGGGTGTCGGACAGGACAGCATCCAATTTGTAGTTTACCAAACGATCAATCAAAACTGAAGCGTCGCCAACTTCTAGAGACAGTTCCGTTTTAGAATCTGCCAGAACACCATCTAGGATTTTCAGCTGAAGATTTTTTGAAAGACCACCGAGGGCGCCTACCCGAAAACTCGATTTCATTTTTCCGGATCTAAAATATTGAAGTAGATCATTTCCCTGGCGAAAGATTTCTTCAGCCTGGGCTAGCGTCACTTGCCCTGCTTCCGTCAGTTTGAAGCCCCGTGGACCACGTTCCATAAGTTTTTCGCCGAGATGATCTTCGAGTTTTGAAACTTGAAGACTCACTGCCGACTGGGCAATTCGCAGCTTCAATGCCGCCTTAGAAAAGCCGCCTTCCTTGCAAACAGTCCAAAAATAATAAAGATGATGGTAATTAAGCCATTCCATAGATCCTAATATCTAAAATAGAGATAACTTTTGCAAGATTTATATATTTCACAAAAGCCTATTTTTTTTAGATAGTAGTGGTTTAGCGGCTACTCAGTAGCCCTTAATTGATCGGAGAAATCCCATTGGCAACATTTGAAATTTTAAGAGCAAACCTGCTTTCACCGATTGTCTTAGCGTTCGCGCTCGGGATTTTTGCAAAGCTCATTCGAAGCGAGCTTTCTCTGCCTAAAGATCTCTACGCTTCGCTTTCAATTTACCTTCTGTTGGCGCTGGGTTTGAAAGGGGGCGTTGAACTTTCGGAAAGCTCAGCCCATGCTATCGCGTGGCCAGCGGCGGTTACTATTTTTCTAGGTTGTCTGACACCTGTATCAGCTTATTTTCTGCTTCGTCGGTTGGGCCGTTTTAGTTCGGTAGATGCAGCAGGCATGGCTGCCCATTACGGTTCGGTATCGGCCGTGACTTTTATAGCCGCACAACAATTTACGGCTAACATGGGCGCAGCCGCTGAAGGTTTTATGCCGACGCTTTTAACACTTCTGGAAAGTCCGGGTATTCATATAGCCCTGGCTATTGGCGCCTTGAAACGAGCAAAGCATCAAAAAGGGCTTTCAGAAGCTGTGGTCAAAACTAAAAGTGCGGTTCTGCACGAGATACTGACTGCGCGTTCAATGATTTTACTGGTTGGCGGCTTAGTCGTGGGTCTCCTGATGGGGGCAAAAAGCTATGAACCGATAAAGCCTTTCTTTGAAACGGGTTTCAAAGGAGCCCTTGTTTTGTTTATTCTTGAAATGGGCATCGTTGCCGCAACCAGGTTTCAAGATTTACGCAAAGTCGGCTTCAGAATTGTCGGTTTGGGCATTTTGCTTCCGATCCTTCATGGCTCGGTTGGAGCGTTGCTCGGCCATTGGGCGGGGTTATCACTAGGTGGTGCAACAGTGCTTGGCACTATGGCGGCAAGTGCTTCGTATATCGCAGCACCTCCTGCCGTGCGGATGACGCTGCCCGAAGCCAACCCCGCGTATTACTTAACGGCAAGCCTTGCCGTGACATTTCCATTTAACTTGGTTGTTGGAATCCCACTGTATTATCAAATCGCACTTTGGCTTCAAAGCTAGGAGACAGAAATGGCAAATCAAAAATTTAAACTGGTGACGGTGGTTTGTGAGCCTGTGCTTGCGACCAGCCTAGTGACGACCATTCGCTCGCTCGGAGCCACGGGCTTCACGATCAGCGATGTGCGCGGTGAGGGTTCAGGCGAAAAAAATAGCGGCGAAGTCCCGAATGAAAAAGTGAAGATCGAAGTGGTCGCAGATATCGAACTCGCTAAAGAAATTATGGATGAAGTGGCAAAGAATTATTTTGCGAATTATTCTTTGATTATTTATGCCAGTGAAATCGAAGTTATTCGCCAAGCAAAATTTTAATTAAAATCGAAAACCAAAAAGGACAAAAAATGAACCCAATTATTTTCAAGCAATTATTTATGTTAATCGCTTTCGCCATTGCACTTACGAGCAGCATTGAAATAGCTGCTGCTAAAACAAACGGAGAAAGTCCTCAAGCTTTGATTACGATTGATGCTGATGGGGCCTTCAGCAGCCTGAAAGCTGGTAACCAAAGATTTTTATCGGGTCAAATTCGCAAGGATGGACAAAGCACAAAAGATATTCACCGACTTTTAAAAAGTCAGGCGCCAAATTCAATCGTGCTTTCTTGCAGCGACAGTCGGGTGCCGCCGGAAATCGTATTTGACCAAAAACTCGGCGAAATGTTTACCGTGCGCTCGGCGGGCGAAACGCTTTCGCCAGAGGCGATTGGAAGTATGGAGTTCGCAATTGAAAAGCTTGGAAGTCATCTTCTAGTGATATTGGGGCATACAAATTGTGGAGCTGTGAGATCCGCAATTGATACGATCGGAGGAACGTCAGCTGGTAGCGATAATCTGGATAAGCTTGTTCAAGACATTCATCCTCGGATCAAATCAAAATTTGACGAAAAACATCCGTCCAAGGATTTAAAGGACGAGTCTTGGATGAATGCCAAAGGAGTCGCAAAAGATTTACTTACGCGATCGCCACTGATTTCGAAAGCAGTGGATTCCGGCAAAGTGAAAATTCAAGTCGGCTTATACAACTTGGAAACCGGCGTGGTTGAATTTGAATAAGTAGTCTATGAAAAAATGATCGTATCAATAATTCAAAATGATTCTGGTTATCACGATCGCTGGACTAACGAATTGCCGCCTCGGCTTGAAGCCCGTTTTTTTCTAATCGCAAATGATTGCGTTTGTTTTAAAATCGACTGTATAATGAGGCAATCGTAACCCAGCGCTGATAAAGTTTACTTTGATAGGTGTAGATAATGAAATTTTTTGGAACCTCCAGTGCCTTTGTCATGATTTTTTTTTCCTATGTTTCTGCAGAAGTTAAGTTTAATGCCGAGTCCAATCATAAACTTTTACAGTCTTATGGTTTGTTTTTTGATCCTAAAATCAGTCTGATTTTTAGGGGTGACAGCAGAGAAGTCGCAGAATTTGGCGGCTCGGGATCTATCCTTGAAAGCGATTCTTGGGGCTACAAAGCTCAACTTATTATTCATGCTTCGGCGACTTCAAATTATCATTACTTGGACGACCAAAGCACTATTCATGTTGAAACAACAGATGCCCGCGTTGGGTTAGCCTGGGACGTGTTTTTAGACGACTCAAGCCGGCTGGCTTTTATTTGGACACATCAATCAGGACATGTTTCGGATAATATTGAAGATCCGGGACTAATCGGCCCCGATCTAGGAAATGAAATTTTTGACTTTAGATATGTCTATGATATCGGACGAAAAATACGAATGGGCGCCGGATTCAGGCCTGCCGTCGTTAGCACTCCAAGAATGAGATTCTTGGGTGCTCACGAATTTTTTGAGTGGTATCCAGACGAGGTCCCGACAGATCCTCATAAGTTTACTCCTTTTGTGGCTTTGGGACTAGAGCAATATGGTCTTGATCGCATAGCTTTACACGGACATCTGCAAATTGGATATGTCGCCGGTGCCCACTTGGGCAACATTTCGCCGCAGTCGACCCGGATTGTGATTGGATATTACAATGGCGCCGACACCCGAATGAAGTACTTTCAATTCAGAAATACGCGAAATGAATTTGGCTATTTTGGGCTTATACTCGAGCTATAAAGTCGCTGCTAGTTTGAATCTTTGTGACGACTTTTAACACAATCTGAAATAGAAACTTTGTCGACCATCTTTAAAGATTTGTCTTTCACCTCTTGATCGGTCAAGTTCAAATTTTCCACCCTTAGTTTTATTGCTAAATCAGTTTGGACTATTCCTTTTAAAGTTTCTGTCCAGATACTATCTGCGCCCATCCATTTTCCTAAGCCCCAATCGGCCAGAATAAAGTCATACTCTACAAAAGCAACTTCGCCTGAAGCAAGCTCTTGCAGCTCAATCAACCCGTCATAGTGAATCAGTGTATTGCTTGATTTTAATTGATACCTAAATAGAACTTTTTTTTCTAGTTTTTGAATAGAGTAAATCATAGTGGTCTTAACATTTTCGACGAATGGAATGGGTACTCTTTGTTCGGATGAAACTAAAAATTCACCTTTTCTGACTTGCGGTAGTGCGGTATTTTTTTTTAAACCTTGAAACCAATTAGGATACTTAGCAAATGATTCCAGAGTGTCAGAAAGATTGTTTAATGGGGCCTTTATGAGCATAAATTGACCTAGGCCGATATAAATTTTTTCTTGTGAGTTTTCAATGCAAATGAGATCGATTGATTTTCTATCCAATTCATGTTGCATTGAAAACTCCTCTTTTATCTGACCAATATTATTTTGAATAGTATCGCTGTAAGGGCTTTTCTCACCACCAAGAGGCATTAAATCCCAAGCATGTATCAGGCCGACGATCATTGTGAAAAAAATTGTAAATTTGAATCTCATGAGATCTTTTTATTTTCGTCCTGCGGACTTGACGAATGGACAAGGCTCTGGCCGTCATGCTTATTGGCAAAATAGTTAGGAATGTCCAGAAGGTTTTCGGGACCTTGTTCGAAACGGTCTTGGGAAACATTTCTTAAATTGTATAAATACGAGATTGAATACCCCAAAAACAAGGCAAAGCCGTGATCGAAGCCAATAAGTTCTTCGTTAAATATAGAAAACACGGCTGTACTAGCGACAGCAATAATTCCTGTGAACCACTTTGCTTTTTTGTGCATAAAATACATTAAACCGCCAAGGCTTCCAAACAGACCCAAAGACGCGCCCACATCTACATAGGAAAAAGTCGACGAAGATAAACTAGGATAAAATTCTCGCAGAAACGGCAACAAAACCAGTCCATTGGGAATATTGGCTTGCATGCCAATTAAAAAAGTAAGCGCAGCGGTTACAGATCCAGCAATGCCTTCTAGCGAAGCTGTAAAAAGAAGTATTCCGATCATGTTCAGCGTTAGGTGTGAAACGTTGAAATGCAAAAAATTGGAGGTAAATAGAACAAACCACTTATTGTGAAAAAAATTTTCATAGGAAAAACCAAATTCCTTCAGTTTCATAGTGTTAATTCCCGTATCGAAATTTCCTGTAAAAAGAAAAGTATAAATATTTAAAAAAAGAACAAGCAAAGTGAACTTAAATCGTGCGAGCAAAGTTTCGATTCGCAAATTCGTGATTTTTGGAAGCACAATAAATTCAGAGTTTAGAATCCATTTTAATGGTTTTGGCAGATCTATACCGTGATGCCATTGATTTAGTTTAAACTTAATGAAACCCAAGAGATTAAATTCGGAAATCAATTGGGACAAAATCCACACCTGATCTAATTTAAACCAACGACTGGAAAGAGCGACATATGCAAATTCTTCGTGCGTGGGTTCAAATTTTTTCTTGAAACTGTATAGATCTTTAAAGTGAACTGGAAATTTTTGGTTCTTAAAAACAAATTTCAAAAGACTGTTTAACTTCGGATGGTCTTTATTAATCACTGGGTCATCCAGACCGGCGAGCGGTGATATTCCAAGACTGGCCATTTCATATCCTTGATTTTTTAGACTCTCTAAAGCATGAACAATAAGAGCGTCGGCAACGCCGCTAACGCTAGAGCCAGTTCTGATCAAGTCTTGCAAAAAATAGCCGTTTTTGGCGTATATGGGTGACGCGATTAGAAACGCGTCTAAACGTCCTGCCTGTCGGGCAACAAAAAACTTTTTATCAGTTGAACCCGCCGCAGGATTTACTTCCGTAAGGCTCTTAAATCGTTCTGATGCGCGAGAAAGGAACCATGATTGAAGAATTTCATTCATTTCGTCAATCATGTTTTTTTCATGCAATTGCTGCAGAGAAAGCTCCTCGAATACTATCCCTCGCTTTTCAACTTGACGTAGGGCAGATTTCAATTTTGAAGACAGCAGTTCACTATTCCATTTTTTCAAATCAAATTGCGGCTCTTTCCCTATGGCGACAACTTTGAAAGATAGGTCCTTTGCCGCGTCGGCAAAGGATTGGCCAATGGCAAAAAGTATTGTGTCTTTGTTATCGTCTTTTCCGAATTTGGTAAGACGCCTAAGAACTTCTGTGCGATTTTTGGGATCACAGAGTGGGTCAGAAAATACGATATTAAATCGGGGGAATGTTTCGAAGCCAAAAATTTCTTCCTGGAATTTGCCTTTTGCTTTCCCATTGACACGAGAGTGATTAAAACTATCATATAAGTGAAATATGCTGTTGGTATTAAAGCCATATTTTTTTAAACTGGATAGTATTTCGTTATAAGTTAAGCGAGCATCTCGCTCTCGTCGACGCCTAGACCTCGTCGGCTTATACCCAGACCGTCCCAACCAATAAGCCAGGCAAACAAAAAACAATGCTGCAGTCAAAAGCTTTAACCAGTCTAAAAACGTAATTTCATTCATACCTAAAGTTCCTCGGCTGAATTGCCGAGGAACTCAATGTATGCATACTGTATTTTTTCCAACACTTAAAAGTAAGCGGATTTTATTTGTGGAACCTAACGAAGGTGCACGAAAAGCGCTGAAAGAACGATTTGAAAAATTAGGTGCCACTGTTTATACAGTAGGCCAAGTTGAGAAATTAAAATCATTAGTCGAGGGCGCAGTGGCCAGCAATCAGCTATTTGATATCGTGGTCGCTGAGGTGGCTCTGCCAGGGACTTTTGGATTTTATGTCATCAAAGTAATCAACGAAGCCTTAAAAGGTCGCCGTATCCCGATATTTGTAATGTCTTCAGAATTAGGTTCTGCAGCGCTAGATCAGTTGGTTCAATGGCGCATTTTAGGCTACATCCGAAAACCATTTAAGCTTCTAGACTTGGAAAATTTTATTGTGGATCGTTATAGTTTCTTTGGGGACAAGGTTTTGGAGTATCAAGAACATAATCGCCGGTTTCAAACTTTCGACTTTGAACCTAATAAAAAAGTATCCTAAATTGGCATTCCTTGATGTCTAAGGTTAATATAGATAAGAAATCGGGCCAATGTGCGCCCCATGCTATGCGCCTTTTTTTAACAAAGGTAGAAGATCGCGTCTGGTCACCGGGTCAGAAAATTTGAAAATGAATCCATCCAAAAAATAATGAAAAGTAGTAATAGTCACAGAAAAAGTAAGCAAAGACGCGTGCAAAATATCATGATTTTTAAAAAATATATTAACGGTTTTATAGACTCTTGAAACGTGCAGGTCAGAAGTCGCAAAGCCCAAATGCAAAAAAAATATCGAAAAACCAAAGGCAATTGAAAATAAGCTCGCTTTAACTTTCGAGTTGGATACAATTTTTTTAAATGTTAGCATATATTCAAAATTATGATTAACGTTCATTCCTATGCCTGCTAGAAACGAAATTGGCATTAGAGGAATTAAAAAAAGACGAATATTGAATACAAGTTTTGAATTTCTTAGCTTTTCACTATACCCAGAGCAAATAACAATAATTAAAAGTATGCTTACTAAAGTAGTAAAGATAAAAGTGAGTCTAAATGGTCTAGAAAAACCAAAAACTAAGAAATAGGCACATCCAATAGTCGACAATGTAGATAGTCCAATGTAAGCATTTTTTTCAAGTTTGGCGATTTTCAAATCTTTTTCTTGATCCATAGACGCCCCATTTTCATAACTTATTGAATTGTAAAGCATTGAGAGCCCGTAGTACTGTCGAAACGTGTGCCAAAAATTTATGGTCCAAAACGTCAACCAGAAAATATGTCCAAATTGTTTAGATCTTAGAAATGCAATATCCTTTAAAAGCGGAATATGCTTTATAAAAAAATAACAAAAAAAGCAGATAAAAACAGCTAAACCGCAAAAAATAATCTTATTTAAATTTCTATAGTTAGCGACAGCTAACCAGTCCCTATACTCAGGCAAGCTTAACAATATAAAAGTTACTGCATTGTGCCCTTTTTGGAACAGAAAAAACAAAGTAAAAATCGCTATTAAATCTCTTTGATGTGCGGATCCTTCGCTTAAGTTCAGTAAAAGCATAATTGAACTAAAAAAGACAAAAAACATAGGAAGGACAGAAAAAATATTTTCTTCAATGTTATTGAAAATCTTGAATCGTTTTATATCCAAATTGAGTGCGGTTTTCAACTATGCCCCTTTACTTTCATTTTAAACCTAAGTTTGCAATTTCAAAACCTTTTTCCAATTGAAACAGGTTACCTGGTCTATAGTAGGAGCATCCAAAATGGCTATTCTAAAGCTTTCTTCAGTTTAAGATTTAGTTTTTTGGCACGTGCTTTCTGAAAGGACGCGCTTTGATGGGGGCCCCAAAAGGCCTGGGGCACTCAGAAATTGCTCAAAATAAATGATTTGGAACGCTTCATATCGATGGCAGAAATAGTTCACGCTTGCGCGATCAAAGTAGGGTCTTAATTTAAATTCTTTTGTTCGAACTAGAAAGTTAGCGAGCTTTTGCCACATTCTATTTCCGAAAGTTTTTTCAAATACATCGACGGGCTTTTCATCTTGGGCGATCGCCGATTCCTCGCCGGAAAAAGGAACGACCTGGATCCATTGGCCATCATTTTTTTTAACTTTGAACTGAATCCAACCGGCTACCACCTTTGCGTCTGGAGAGAAAAAAATCCATTCTTGCTGCAGACCGACTGCCTCGGTCCATTTTCTGGCTGTTGCCGTAACTACTCCGGGATGTGAATTATTAAGCCCCGAAAGTGCAAAAAGAATGGCAAAGCCTAGTACCATTATTCGTGTTTTTAATTGTCTACTTTCAGTCTTGGTTTGAAAAGGGTCCGATTGAATTTTTACTACATATATTTTTTCCCATAACTCTTTTGGAATAAGCATTAGCCACACGCTGGCCGCAACCCAAGGTAGGTTTCCAATATGCAAAAGATTTCCCATTGCCGCGTGAAACAGTGTGAAGCTTAAAATTAATAGGGTTCGAATTTTCCACCCACCAATGGGCAGCAAAAGTAGAAAGGCTCCCCATGTTTCTAAAACCAGGAAAATAGTGGTCATATATAGATTAAAATTTGGGAAGGCTAAAAAACTAGAGGCAATTGGTCTGTGAAAAAAATCATTCAACAACACATTTCCGATAGCACTTCCATTTTGCCATGTCGGGCCTGATTTGTTTAAACCAGCAAAAAAGTAGCTCATTGTGATTTGGCAGAAAATTCCTAAAGTGACAAAATGATCAATTTCGCTGTGTATATTATTTTTCTCATTGGAAATGAATTTATCAATTGAAAATTCCGCACCCAGAGGCAAAAAGCACGACCAAAAAAGGTAGATAGGATAATAGTAGTCGGCTCCCGTAGTAAAATAAGAAATTCGAGTGTTTAGAGCGATGGTTAAATAAAGCAAAATTGGGCAGGCTAATCGAATCCTGTATCCCAAGATGAAAAATAAAGTAATCAATAGCTGAATGGCTATCAAAGCGCTAATTATGCTGGTGTTCTCGGTGAGCATATAAATAGAAGGTATCTGGATTCTATATAGACTGTCTGGGTGAAGATGAAGTGCACATAGGCCAGCTTGGGAAAACAAAGTTTCAACATTCAAAAGTCTGATCAAAGTTTCAAAAAAAAGAATACTTCCAAAAAAAATTCGAAACAATCCAAGTGAACGGTAATCAAGGTAAAGGGGTTTATTTTTGAATCCTAAAATATCAAATGGATTCATTTTTTTTCCGCGATTCGCGTAAAAAAAATGAACGAATGGCTACCGGCGATCCGCTAATGGAAAAAATAATCGAAATAATTATAAAAATACTGGAATTATAGCTTAGAGGTGGCAAGCGGGTTGGTAACGAATCAAATGAAACAGTAAATATCATAGAAATGAATAAAAGGACGACGGGGGCCTTACCAATAGGGCGCTCTATGAGAATTCGATTTAAACATGTTCCCGCAGCTCCAATCGCCAAAAGATAAACAAAAAAATTGAAAGGGATTAGTGTCCAGTTTTTTGAACGAATAAATTTTTCTGACAAGATTGAAAAAGCAGAAATATATAAAATAAGACTAGTGCACCAAAGCCATTTCAATGAATTTGGTGCACTAGCCTTATTCGCATCATTCTCTATAAAAGGCTCTGGATTGTATGTGGAAAAGAGTATCCGAACACGATTTTCCCAATTGCTTTTAGCAAATATTCTAAAAATGTGACCGTAAAAAAATGTTTGCGCTAAGATTGGATGATAGAGTGGTCCTGGTTCGTTGACTCCATATTCTTCATTTTCAGATTTTTCGTCTTGAAACGTGCCAAACAGCCGGTCCCAAATGATAAACATTCCACCAAAATTTTTAGTTCCACCATATTTTTCAACATTTTTATAGTGATGAACGGAATGGTGGCTTGGATTTACAAATATAAACTCAAGAATGGGAATTTTTGAGAACATTTTTGTATGAATAAAAAACATGTAAAAAAGAACACAATTTCCCATCGGAAACATCATGTCAAAGGGGACTCCCAATAGAGCCAAAGGCAGTTTTTGTAAGGCAAATGTTGGATATTCCCAAAATCCATCTCGCCCGGACAAGGAAAGATTATAGTCGGTTGATTGATGATGAACAATATGTGCAGCCCAAAGGATATTCCAGCTGTGTCTTAACCGATGCGCCCAATAAAACATGAAATCAACTAGTAATAAAACAATAACCCATTGCCATGTTTGATTTTTATTCCAAACTAAAGGAGTAACTTGCCAATAGGTAAAAACCCATTGGTACATTCCAAAAAATGGAATTGCCAAAAATCCGCTTAGTGGTCGAAGGCTTCTTACAGCAAGGTTTGAAAATCCCATTTTAAAGTCATAGTGGATTGTATTTTTTGAGGAAAAAATCCAAAATAGAAATTCAAAAAAACTCCATATTAGAATGAAATAGAACATATAGTCCCACGAACCCATCCAACGACCCCATTCTATTCATAAATACTGTACTGGTTTAGGATAGACTTTTAGATGCTTTTGGCGCAACGATTTTTAGGAATCTTGCAATCCGACTAGGCTGGACTAATGGTTCGTCAATTCAGCTCGAAATTAAATTCTTAAGATTTTGTCTTTTAATCTAATTACCACCGCAGGCACTGGCCGCTTTTTGCATATCCCAACCAACACTCGGTAAGACTTTATCAATACAATCGGGAGTCACGCCACCTCGGCACACATCGGCCGCTCGTTGCATGTCCCACCCCATTCCGGGCAAAACTTTGTCAATACATTCAAGCTTAACATTACCTTTACAAGCCATGGTTGCTCTCTGCATATCCCAACTAACGCCTGGCAAAACTTTATCAATGCATTCAAGTTTAACGTTTCCCTTGCAGGCATTTGCTGATTTTTCCATATCCCAACTTAGACCGGGTAAAACTTTATCGATACATTCAATCTTTACATTTCCCTTGCATGCGGTTGTCGCTCTTATCATGTCCCATCCGACACCCGGTAATACTTTGTCAATGCACGCAACAGATACTCGGCCTTTGCAAGCAGCCGCTGCCTTGGCGGCGTCCCAGGCCATTCCTGGCAACACCTTGTCTATACAGGCAGTTTGAGAATTTTTGTGATTTTGAGCAAAACTAGTCGATAGTAAAAAAATGCCAATTATTAGTGGCAAAGCCGTTTTCATTTGGTGTCCTTTTGGTATGTTTTTTGTTTGATTCCCCTGCATCAGGCTGAGATAGCACTTAAGATGCCAACATAAATGGTGACATTTCGGCTATAAATTGTTCTTTTTTAACTTCACAAGGAGATACAAATGGCGACTATTACATTAAAAGGAAATCCGATTCACACAACGGGCGAGCTACCAAAAAAAGGATCTAGCGCTCCCGATTTTAAATTAACAAAAATGGATTTGTCCGACGTGACCTTGTCTCATTATGCGGGCAAGAAAAAAGTTTTAAATATTTTTCCAAGTGTCGACACCGGCACGTGTGCAATGTCTGTTCGTCATTTTAATAAGGACGCAGCCAATATTAAAAACACGGTTATATTAAATATTTCTGCAGATTTGCCATTCGCTCAATCCCGTTTTTGCGGCGCTGAGGGTATCACAAGCGCAGAAACGGTTTCAACGTTTCGAAGCTCGTTTGCAAAAGATTATGGACTTCAAATTCAAGACAGTGGATTGGCTGGATTGTGTTCGCGCGCAGTGATAGTTCTCGATGAACAGAATAAAGTGTTATACGCCGAACAAGTCACAGAAACCATTAATGAACCCAATTATGAAGCCGCATTAAAGGCATTAAATAATTTATAGTTAAATCGAGGTTTTTCTTATCTTTGAAAAACCTCGAGTCCTTACGCAACACCTAATCGTAAGAAGGTCTAGCGCCCTTGATTTTTCAGTGCTAGAAATGCCCTATGTTTAATCAAGAATTTGTTACCAAGAATCTAAACAGCGTTTACAATTTATTTAAGTCGGAATCGTCAGGTGAAGTGGCTACCTACATACCCGAATTAGCAAAAGTGGATCCCGACTTATTTTCGATTTCCATAACCGATTTATTAGGGCAAACTTTGACCGTTGGGGATGGGGCATGTGGTTTTACAATGCAATCGACATCAAAACCGGTTTTATATGGTTTAGCGCTTAACCAAAGGGGTTCTGATTTTGTTCATTCGAAAGTTGGGGTTGAACCAACAGGCGAAGCCTTTAATTCAATAATTGAACTAGAACAAAAATCCCACCGTCCGTTTAATCCAATGATCAATTCAGGAGCTATTGCAACCACCAGCCTTATTCTTGGCACAGACTTCAAAAGTAAATTCAATTCCATCTTAAATCATTTTGAAAGTTACGTCGGTCATTCGCTGATGGTAGATGAAAATGTGTACGAATCAGAACAACGGACCGCCCACCGCAACAGAGCCATCGCCTATTTAATGAAACATTTTAACGTAATAGACACAGATATCGAAGAAACTTTGAACCTTTATTTCAAACAATGTTCAATCATTGTCAGAACGGAAGATTTATCCCGAATCGCCGCGACCTTCGCCAATCAAGGCACAGTGCCTGGAAGCAAGCATTCTGTAGTTAAACCTGAATATTCAACCCAGATTTTGAGTCTAATGTTTTCATGTGGGATGTACGATACGGCGGGAAAGTGGGCGTTTCGAGTTGGATTGCCAGCAAAAAGCGGAGTCAGTGGAGCTATTTTTGCGTCTGTGCCTGGCCGTTTTGGAATTGCTGCCTATTCGCCAAGAATCGATGAACATGGCCACAGCGTGCGGGGCCGTTTAGCAATTGAAGAATTAGGGCGTCGGCTAAATGCCAATATATTTAAAGTAGTATCGGAAAATAACTAATGAGCCGATTAGACTTAGTAGAAAAAATTCAAAGCTATATTACGTTGGAAGTAAATATTTTACTTTGGTTTGCTCTTTCAAGCGGGTTTATATTTTATAAACTTTGGTTAGTGAAAATAAGTAGCAAAAGAAATGGTAATTTGAGATTGCGTTTCAAAAAAACTTCCTGGGGTGCTTTCAGACCCTTCTCCTCGTGTATTGGTCGTCGAAAACACTGAATCTTGGATTACGATGAAGGTTTTCTATTCAATTGGGGATTTTTCACTTAAATATCGAATCGGAGATCAAGTTATAAGTGGTGTTATTGAAAAGCTCAATTTGGAAAAAATTTCTATGGCCACAAAGAAATTTGAAATTCGTAAAACGATAAATCATATAGATTAACTGGTTAAATTTTTTGCTCAGTATTTAGCCCATTCAGTAGAATTTTATTCCGTAGTATCAAAAAAGGCTTTTCGATCAAAAAATGTAGCACAAAAGCGCCAACTAGTGAAAGTACAAATAGGGCCAAGATCATTGCAAACTCATTGCTAAAAAAATTGTGAGATTTCAGAATCGGATAGGCGAGATGCATAATTTCTTTGTGAGTGAGGTAAAATGTGTAGGCAAGGGTAGCAAGGAAAGCTGTTCCTGGCATGTTTGCTTGGTTTAGAAGCGATCTAGAAATTAAAGCGCTTGATACCAAACCGCCAAATCCTAATGCAAAGATAGGGAAACCAAATGCGACTGCATAAACTGAATTCCGATCCGTAGTGACCCAACATCCAACAATTAAAAACAAAAGTCCTAGTCCGGCAGGTAAATTTGGATATTTTTCCAAACGCTTTACCAGAGTCGGCGTAAAAGTAAATACCAGAGCAATTACAACGCCGATCGTAATGCTATCCATTCGGTTGTAGGTCGGATAGTAGATGTACTTAAAATATAAGTCTCCAAGTCCAGTGGGCTTTGGGTTCTCAAGAAACGGAGAAATGTGTTTTTGCCAAAGCCGGCACCGCAAAAAAATTCCCAAAAATAAAATAAAAATCGGAAAAACAATCGAAATTATTTTTAAATTTAATTTGTGCCTGGCCAAGAAAATAAAAAATACGATTGAAGGCAGAAATAAATAGAAATGTTCTTCTACACAAAGCGACCATGCGTGAGAAAAGCCGCTTGCAAGGGATCGATCTAAACTAAAATTTTGGGTAAATGTTAAAAATTTCCATAAAGGCGGAAGCCCAATCCCTTCATTCCATGCCGGAACAAAAAAATAAAGCGCCACAACCGTCAGATAGGCGGGCAAAACTCTGAAAGATCGTTTTAAATAAAATGTTTTTAAAGAGGGCCGCTTTCTCGCTTTCAGAGGTTTAAAAAGCTGGCTGGCAATTAGATATCCGCTTAAAACAAAGAAAAGGTCGACTCCGCTCCATCCATATTGACTAATCCATGACAGCCATGGATCTTGGGCTTTTGTTTGCCAATGAAAAATGAATACTAATATAATTGCAACAGTCCGAAGGAGATCTAATCCGGGAATTCGGTTTGTCTGGAGAGAATCATTTTTTTTCATTTGTAGTCAGCGTACCTTCAAAAAAACGCCAGAGCAATGACAGTTCTAATCGTAATCGGAGAGTTTTATTTGATTTCTAAAAATGGACGAGCCGCCATCTATTGAAATTTCACTTCCATTAATTGCTTGGGTATGAGGCGCTTCAACAAGGAAAAAAACCATTTCAGATATGGCCTCCGGTTTTATATACTCGCCGTAGGGCGCATTGATTCCTTGATTCTTTTTAAGACCACCTACAAGTTTAGATGTTTCTTCGACGGTCGTTCGTGTCATTTCTGTTTCGACCAATCCTGGACGGATTGTATTAATTTGAATATTTCTATGACCGACTTCTGCCACAAGTGATCGGGTGAAGGCATCTAAACCAGCTTTACTGGCGCCGTAGACAGACATACCAACGTAGCCACCCTGTCCAGCAATAGACGATAGATTAATTATTTTACCCACCTTTGTACTGTACATATCTTTTAAAACAAGTTGGGTCATAAACATTGTGCCTAACAAATTTATATCAATAATACTTTTGATTGAAGTCACCGATTCCTGACTGAATAGATTTCGACTTGCCACTCCAGCTGAATTTACCAGCACTTTTGGCGACCTTTTAAAGTCATTTTTTATTTGACCGTATGTTTTAGCCAATAGTTCATAGTTCGTAATATCGCACTTGTAACAGCGAACGTCTTTTATAGTTTCCTTTGCTACTCGTGATTTTTCCTCATTGCTTTTGTAAATCAATGCAAGGTCATATTTTTCAGAAAGTCGTTTGGCTATCGAAAAGCCAATTCCAGATGTTCCACCCGTAATTAGTGCCAAAGGTTTCGTGTTCATAGTGATTCCTTTAATTCCAATTTATATTGAATCTGCAATTTCTTTCGATCCACCTTACCAAGTGCTGATCTGGGCAAATTTGGACTGCAAAAAATTTCGAAATTTTCAAACAAAAACGGAGCGTGTTTAACTATTTTTTTATTAATTTCTTCGATCGTAGCTTCAGTCTCTATAAATAAAAAGAGTTTTTCCGCGCCATTGATAGGCATTTGCAATGCATAGACATCTCTAACTCCGGAAATTTGTTTTACACTATCATAGATTTGTAGTTGCGAAATGGATTTTCCTCTGACTTTAAAAATTCCTTCTTTTCTGCCTTGAAATATGATTTCTTTTGTCGCATCAATTTTTACTAAATCTGTTGTTATTAGATAGTCGTCAACTACACTATTTACTAGATTTAAGGCAATACAAGGGCTCTTAATAGCAAGGACTCCATAACCGGTATCAGATATTTTTCCATCGTTAAAAACTTTAGTGTCAATTTGCTGAAGTGGATACCCTAGACTGCATTCAACGTATTGGCCGGAGGTAACCGCTTTACAGCTAACTCTGGGGCCCGCTTCTGTTAAGCCATAGGTTATGAATAGATTTTTTGCGAGTGAGCTCTTAACGAATTCAGCTAATTTAGGGCTAAGTACACCAGCCCCAACGCTTACTATTGAAAAAAATTTGTTATAAGCAAAGCTGTCTTTCTTTATGACTTCCAAAAGATAGGGAGTTAAGTGAATCACGCACGAATCATTTTTAATTTTTGTAAATTCGCGCAATCCATAGAAGCCTGCCTGGCACCAGGCCTGGCATCCAATGACAATCGGAGTCCAGAGATACGCGATAATTCCAAAAATGTGAAAAACCGGTAGTGTTTGAATAATCAAATGCTCTTTTAGGAGGCCCAATCCCGAGGCATGAATCCGCGCGTTAGTCTTAGCAGCTTCAACAGAATGAAAATAAATTTTAGGTTCACCTACGCTACCCGAAGATAAGGTGGCAAAACAATTTGGAAATTTAGATAACAATAGAACGGGATTCAAGGCTTCAATAGAATTCTCTGTTATTAAATAACGTGGCAAGCAGTCATTGGGAATTGGCATTGAAGGAGGCATAACAAGTGGCACGGCCCCCATCTCAAGAGTGGTAAAATAGGCCGTTGCAAAAGCAAAAATATTTTCGATTTTCAGACAGACTATTTCGTTTTTTTTAAAATCTATTTTCTTAATTTTATCTGCCAAGGTCACCATCATGTTAATGCGCTCAGGATCTGCAGAATGAAGGCGCTTGGTCCAAACAGATAAGTGTGATTTTTCAAATTCCATTTAGTTTAGAATAAAGATTTTAATTGGGAATTGTAAGATATTACTTTGCCTTGACTCCCTGCTTTTAATTGCTATCCTTTTTCAAAGGGCATCATGTGAAATCCAATTTTTTTGTTCTCACCGCAGATAAAGAATCTCATTGTATAAAAAGAATGACCCTAGTGGGTAGAGAGCTGACCTTGGTTTGTTTTGATGACAGTTTCTACAAACAATATTCCTCCATTTGTCAATCTTCGCTAAGATCTAAATCAAGAGGCGGGATTTTACTGCTCGAGCTTATTAAACAGATGAAAGATAAAATCTCTTTTAATCAAGATACTGCTGTGTACCACAGCTGCATGGCTGGCCCATTGATTTTGTCTGCTTTTGAGGGAATTTCAAACCTAAATGAAGATGATAAATACATGAAAGTTAATAAACAGTTGCCGCCTAAACAATATTTTGTCCAAAACATGGGAATGAAATCCGCTATGATTCCCGTAGAATTTGGTTTTAATGGGCAGTGGACTTCTTTTTGCTCCCAGCCTTTTGGCTTGCAACAGGCATTTGAGCAGGCTTTTTTCGACATTGAACAGGGAATCGTCCCCGCCGCTTTGATCAGTAACGCTTTTTTTTTAGATTCAAATTTTGAATTTTTCCCTTATTCTGATTTCTCGACAACCTTGATCGAAGGGTGTGGCATTTTTTATTTTGATAAACAAAGTGACCTGTCTGTTTTGCCTAGTTTAGAATATGGTTCATATGGGCCTTTGACCTCTTTTATGGAGTAAAAAAGTGGAACGAGATGAAATAAAAAAGCAAATTTATGAAGCGATCGTAAATGTTAAAAATATGGAACCAGATAGAAACAAGGAGTCTTTAACCTTAGTTCATGATCTGTCCTTTGACTCGATAGATCTAGTCGACTTGCTCTTTGAGGTTGAAAAGTTAACCGGTGTTTCTATTACGGTAGGAGATTTAATTTCTTATCTTAAATCAGTTCCGGGTGAACGAATTCAGCATTTAACAATAGCTCATATAATAAATTATGTCTGCGAACACTAGTGACGATGTATTTATAAAAGATTTTGAATTTTTAACCGCTATCGGAAACACGCCCAATGAGCTTTTGCAAAAGTTTCGCGCAAAATGCTCGGGAATTGAAAATATTAAACAATCACAAATGCTACCGGGTAATTTTCCGGCTTCTTTGGGCGCGGCGGTTTTATTAGATGAAATTGAAATATTTGACGAATTTAGGGAATTATACGATTTAAGGTACAATAGAAATTTAAAATATTTTGCTAAAAAAATTCGAGATTTATATCAGAGAAATGGCGAGTTTGATAAAATATATATATCTTTTGGCAGAGGCTATAACGAATTTTTATCAAAAGTAGGCAACAATAATTCATTTGTATCGTTGGGCACAAATGAAATGATCTATCGAATACTTTC
>JAYTTH010000255.1:0-5901 GCA_043745515.1 Pseudobdellovibrionaceae bacterium
CAGCGGCATCTATGACCCTAAAGAGCTGGCAGTTATTCTAATGGCTGCTAACTTTAACCCTTATGACTTTCATGGAATCGGTAGCATTGGATGGGAAACCGTTGAGGCCTATAGAAATCTACAAACAGAAAGAAATGAAAACTCAGCTATCCTAAGCTATGCTTAATTGATCGTACAAACTCACTGAATTAGAGCGTAAAATTGATGAGACTGTACAATTGAGCGAAACTATTGATTTTGCTAATCGTTTCGTAAAGACGGACCATAAAACGGACCAAGTAGTTAGTAGTAAGTATATAGTAGCTAGTAGCAAGCATACAGTAACTAGTATTCAGGATGTTAATAGCAGGGTAGCAAAAGTACACCCTGTATAATTTTGTAATAAAGTAAGCAATAATGCCGATGCTGCTTTAGGACAGACTAGGACACCTTCTGTGTCTACGTCTGAACCCAATCTAGCTGTAAGTGAAGGATCGGAACATACAGAATATAATGAACATGCATGATGATGCTATCCTGCCAAAGAAAAGGTTCCGTTTAAAAGAAAGGTAGTCAATAGCAGCAAGCATTCGCTCTAATAGCCTCACCATTGATTCCAGCATTGAAAGGTAGCCAAAGACCTTAACCCGGCATAAAAGCTTCACTAGTAAGCGTTATTAAAGCCATAACAGTAATAACAACAGCTGCAGCCATCCCCTTCCTACAATGCACATAACTGCCTATTGAGGCCATGACGCCGTTTAAATCGTTAACCCTATACCTACGTATACCTTTTGTAATAAAACAGCACCACTGGGCTATTAGAGCTTTTAAACATTATATAGTACATAGTACATAGTTGATTGTGTACCTCATGAAATATTTACAAGGTTAAGATTATTTTGCTATCTAAAATTAAAGCATTTTGGTCTAAGTTTAGAGACACTTTCACTAGGTCCTCATAACCCGAAGGCCGTAGGTTCAAATCCTGCCCCCGCAACCATTTCCATCTTATTGAAATCACTTGAAAATTTAGAAAACGAAAAAATAGAAAATTTTAGATTTTTTATTTTATGGTCCACAAATGGTCCACGGGTTTCAGCACTCAATCGAAACTCACCGAACAGTATATTCATTTAAACAACTTTTAAGGCGACAACATCGGCCAATATTTCTGGATTTACAGAAAAAGATTGAGCGACTTTGTTCACGCTTCCGGTGATTAAATGCACATAGTTCATCGTGGTTGCGATATCGGCATGGCCACAGATTTCTTTCACAGTTTCAATATCAACACCTCCAGCGATCATTAACGTCGTTGCTGTGTGGCGCATATCATGGAATCAAATTCTGCGACCGCCCCATCGTTCAATGTCCTTCATGAACTGCCTGTCGGTGAAGTGATCGTGACAAACGGGATTGCCGGCTTGGTTGCGAAACAAGGTCGTGGTCTTGCCGATGTTATCTGTGACGATTAAGTTTTTAATTTCATCGCGCAAATGTTTGGGACAAGGAACCAGTCGAGACTTTTTACCTTTGGTCGTTCCAAAATCATTAGTGACACGATTAAACTGCCGACGAACTACAATGGTCTCACCGTCTTCGTTAAGATCGATGGGTTGAAGTCCCCAAATTTCACCTGCACGCGTGGCAGTATTCAGAGCAACACGGTAAGCGACGTAAACCCATCTTAGAGAATGTCCTGTCGAATAGAGTTGGTTCATCGCGGATAGGAAGCTAGATGCTTCTTTAGAATCCCAGAAACACATTTCCACATGATCCTTGGACAGTTTACGAAACCCATTGGCGGGATTAAAAGGAATGCGCCGATGTTTAACGGAATGATTAAGGATAGCAACGATGGCGTCGGTCTTACGATTGACGGTGGCATTGGCTAGACCTTTATTCTTTTCATCACGTTGATACTGGCCAAGAAGTTCGGGAGTGATTTTATCAAGGGTTAACTTTCCAAATTTGGGAAGTATCTCTTTAAAAACGCCATCCATTCTTTTCACATGGCTTTCGGCAAACCGAAATCGACCATCTTCTAACCAACAAAGTGCTTCTTGTTCAAAAGTCCGATCGGCAAAGGTTATATAACCCAGGGGATTAAGTTTCTTTTGTTTAGCTTGATCTTTATATCGAGAGGTAAAATCTTCAGCATCACTTTTACGATCAAATCGTTTGTTAATGCGCGACGACCCCCGCCCCGATTCATAAAGTCGAACTTCCCATTTAATTTCACTGTTAGGTGAAGAATTTTTTTTTAAAGACATAATTTTTCTCCTTTTCTGTTTTGAAAAAACAAGAAACGAAAAATCAGTCAGAGCTACCAACTATTCACTTGTCAAAGAACTGACTCACTACATCTGGTGTGAGCTACTAATTGGATATTTCTTTTGGCGGGGGTGAGCAAGGAGAATTTTACGATGGTGAGATGAGTCCCGAACTGGATTGGTGTTGGTCGATGGAGATCTATTGGCTACGAGGATAGATATTTTTCGAAGTGGTGGCGTCATTTTTGGAAATATTTTTGTGAGGTTGTGTGAACTTGCGTGAAGTATTGGGATCTGGCGTGAAGTTGCGAGAAACTAGTTGGGTTTTCAGAGTTTATTTATTGCTTGCTGATTGTACTTTGGATCGGCATTTATGTTTTTAAGTGAGGGTATTATGGAAGTCAATCAAGGTGAAACGAAATTGAATTTAGTTAGTTTTTTAGAGACTCAACATAGGGAGCTGCTTCGACCGCAGGAAGTTTCTCGAATTTTGGGAATTTCTACTGAGACTATTTATGATTGGAAATATCGAGCTAAAAAACGAAATATTCCATTTGGGATGTTTGTTAAGATTAGTTCTATGTTGTATGTGCGATCGGATTTATTGCGGGATTGGATTTCCAAGTCTGTTAGCGAGACCTAGCGGAAACTTAGCTTTTTTATTGATTCAACCGTAGAAACTTAAGCTCAACTTGCTACCTGCGGACCGCGCTTTCAATCCCGCGCGGCAATAGGGAAGAATGGCCAATAGTTCATAAACCAGATTAGTTAAAACGCTGGAATTATTTCCGCCCCTGCCCAATCACAAATGCTCAGTCGCAGCATAATTATGCTGCGATAATAAAGTAGTGAAACTATTCATAGAAATTATCCTTTAATTCAAAAGTAATTTCTGCACCTGCATTGTTAAAACAAATAAATCGTTCTTCGATTTTTTAAAAAGAGTAAGTACTTTCGATGTCTAGTTGGTAGATTTCGCGTTCTCCAACTGCCCGGATTTTTCAAGTTCTTCTGTTTTAGCTTGAATCTCTTTCTTAAAATTCGGTAAATCGGCCAGCGTGCGTTCCTGACCGATTTTCATCAGTCGTTCCGTCACTTGAGGTTCTAGAGCTAAATACTTTTTGCCCAGGGACGATTCGTAAAACTTGACGACCTCTTTGACCTCTTGCTCGGTAAAGTTTTCTCCATAAATAGCGCGAATTTCTTTTTCAAGAGCTTTGAACGACGAATTTCTTCGGGTGAAAGCTAAAATCTCTTTTTCAAATTTTTTTACTGATGGATTTATCGTTAGTTGTTGTTCAACTGATTTTAAAATTAACCTATCGATGGATTCCTCTAGTCGTGTAACTTCAAATAATCGATCTAAGTTTTTTGATTTCGGATCTAAACCCGCTAATGTGATCGTAGAGTATAGTACCACATAGATCGTGACTTTTTTTGAATTGAACATAGAGTCTCCTAACAACTTCTTGATAGCAATTCATATAGCCATTGTCAAATGACTGATTAGAGGGATTTCATCCCATTATTGAAAAGGAAATAAACCTGCATTTAGTCGTATCAAAAAGCATCAATGCAGTTTTCACGTTTTTAATGATTATCTAATGAAAGCTTAGCTATACCGCGAGATTTATTGAAAGGTTACTGCATCATATAAAAACCGTCTAAATAGCGCATGTACGAGGTTTAAAAAAGTTAGATAAAAAATAGCATTTGATACATTGAAGGCTTTCAATGTAATGCTTTTATGCGCTGCTTGGTCATGTACCACTTAGCTTTTTGGGGCCGCTTTCTCGGAAAGAACGGCGAAGCTCTAGACCTCGCCTATCGTTTCTAGATGTGCCATTCCAATTTTTGCGATTTTTCTATCGAAGTTTCTCAAAAGTATTTCGGACTGTTGGCCATTATTTCATAGCCCTTATTTGCTTAAACGCTGGAATTATTCGCGAAATCGTCTAGTCATAATAAAATCAGGAAGTGAAAACGATCCCCGCAGAATAACCAGAGTTACATGACCATTGGTTCATTGATTTTGAATGTGACACTGTTTTCCCAAGTATATTTTACTGTCTTTTTTTTCGACATCGGATGTGGGCGCCAAATAATTCATAATCGTAGTCAATGCTAATGAGAGTGCTTCTGTTTTTACTTATTATTTACGGTGCTAAATCGTATGCCCAGGTTGCCTTAAGGCAAATGGAGATTATTGGTTTTAATACCAAAGATTATAGCGCTACTAGTAAGTTATCCTATAATCATCCGGAGGATATGACCTGTGTTCCATTAGCTATTCTTAATTCTCTAAGATTGAGTCGTCCCGTAATGGCTTCTCATTACAATGCCATTAAAGGGAAAACTCATGCCGAGCAAGCAACAGAGATGATTAATTTGGCTGAAAAAGTTGAGCCTCAAGTAAGAAAAGATGGAATGTATTTAAGTCAGTTCATTCCGATTATCAATTCATTAGTGCCTAATCAATCTGCGAAAGTAACCCTTACTCCTCTAGCATTTAATCGCTATCCCAATGAATCTTCTGTTGAGTATGTTGAACGAATTCATAGTCTGCTAAAAGGGTCTATAGTTAATGGCGTGGCACCTGTAATTTCAATTAATAGGGTAAGTGTAGAAAGAAATAAGAACAAGACCTTCTGGGACAATGAAAATGCAACTCGACATGCCTTAACCGTGAGTGCCATTCAATCGCACATCGATGAAACAAAGCATTCTTTTTTGATGGAAATCATCGATCCAGATGATGGGCTTGTGAAGACCATTTTTGTTCAATCTCCAATTAATTCCACCAGTTTTAATGCAAGTGTAATTCAAGATTTTAAAAGTAATAATACGCCCCAAAAAATTTGGTCGGGAGATATTGGTTTGGAACGTCCATTTCTAATAGTAGAAGGACCCGAACTCGACCTTGGCGCTAGAAATATTGAATGGTCTAAGCGATCGATAAACATATTAACTTATGGAGTCGGTCTTTTTTCTAATAACTCTAAGAGTGGTGTGCTAAGAAAATAAACAATGTACAATTTGAGACTAAACTAATAGCAAAAGTAATGAATAAGATCAATTAAAGCGTCGTCCAGACTGAGCATTCCTAACCGACAGCAGAAATAACGTATAAAAGCCTCAACCAGCCGCTCTATTCGATAAGTGCCATTCCCTAATTTTGTGATTTTCTGCTGAAATTTCTCAAAATATAATTCGGAATGATAGCCAACATTTCATAGGTCTAGTGGATAATATGCCGGAATTATTTCCGATTTTGTCCAGTCATGAATGCTCAGTGGAGCATAATCGAGTCGCCATAATAAACCAGGGGTTTAGGCCTTTTCGTGGTTCAAAACAATTTTTATTTTAACAATTCGAATACCTCGATTTGCAATTCTATATTAAAGGTTGAAGTGACCAATAAAGGTATTAAAAATTCAAGTTAGTCTATCTCAATAAGATGAGACCACTCGCTATCGCGAGACTTGTCAAATTTAAAGCCAAAACTGCGGGGGCTAGCATAAATCCAGCTTGTCTAGTTTTAATCGCATCCAACGCTCCATCAAGATCTGTTAAGTAGGTGACAACTTCAAATTGCGAATAGCCATTATTTTTTTGCTTCAGCAAGTAGCGAGCTAAGCCCAGTGGT